>NZ_CP022825.1 GCF_002269255.1 Klebsiella quasivariicola
ATGAGTAATGCGCACAATCCGCAACACTGGAGTCAGCTGGATATGGATGAACAGATCCGTTTCTGGCAGGGGGTAGAGGACGGCCATGTGGCATCTTTTCTGGTTTCCCCGGAGAAGAAATCTACCCGTCGCCGGCGCGGCGAGCACTCCACAAAACCCAAATGTGAAAACCCGACCTGGTTTCGACCGGAGCATTACAAAAAACTGGGTGGCCAGCTGGGGCACGCCTATAACCGTCTTGTTCAAAAAGATCGCACCACTGGTGAGGTGCGACTGCGTATGCACGTATCGCTTCATCCGCTGTACGTCAGGGAACGTCGTCGGGCTGGCCGCCGGTATGGCTTCCGGCCGGAAAAGCAACGTCTGCTGGATGCTATCTGGCCAGTGCTGATCAGCTTCTGTGATGCCGGCAAGCTGACGGTCGGTATGTGTATTTCTCGTCTGGCAAAAGAACTCAGCCAGAAAGACAGTCATGGAAAAGTTATTCCGGAAACAGAGGTAACCGTCTCACGTCTGTCCCGGTTGATTGACGAACAGGTTCGTTTTGGTGTCCTGGCTGTATCTGAAGAAAATAGCTGGGACAGGGAATCCCGTACCTGGCTTCCTAAATACGTCTATATCACCGCGTTAGGGTTTCAGATGCTGGGAGTGGATCTGGAAAAACTTGATGCGGAACAACAAAAAAAACTCCGGCAAAGCGAAGAGCGTCGTCGTCTTATCGAGGAGGGGATTCTGCGTGAAGATGAGGAGATCTCCCCGCGTGCAGCACGTGAGCGCTGGTACCGTCAAAAAACTCTCGATGCACTGAGGTTCCGTCGGCAGCGTGGCGCCGAGCGTAAACGAGCTAACCGCCTGGCCAGATATTCTCGTGAGCGCCAGATTCACGAAATGTCGCTTCATATCCTGAAGACAATGCCGGCAGACGAGGCTTACTGGTGTACAACGGAGCGGCTGCAGCAGCTGGCCATTCAGAACCTGTATCAGCTGGAGCTGGCCCTGGCTCCGCCGTCCTGACGGATATCATTTAGCTATTTTTTCTATGCCCCTGCCCGGGGCTTTTGGCGTTTGTCCGGATTCATGAAATTGCCTGGTTTTTATCCATCTGACGTTCCGGCCGTCGGACCATCGCTGGTTTGAGCACGTATACCCTGTGACGTTCGCACCAGGTTTTCACTTATCCACAAAAAACCGCAAATGAATAAACAGGGAATTTAGCAAAAGGGAAACAGCAAACCTGCAAAACAGTCTTACCCCCCCTTTTTTAATCCCCTGCATTGCAAGCAGCAGGGAGATCTTTTGTCTTTGCCCGCTCTGTGAATAACTCAGTGAGGCCTTCGCTTACAGCGGCCGCAGGCGTCCGCGTCGCTCAGATAAAAGTAGCGCCCATCGCTTCGCGACGGGCCCAGACCGGATAACCACATTAGTTACAGCATTCAAATGGAAAATCATCATAAAACCGGCGCCGGTTTGACAGCCAGGTGCCCCTCCCCACCACTGAAAAGCGCCGCCGCCCCCGGCCGAAGGCCGGGGAACACCATCGCTTTAGAATGGCGGATGTTGTAACTAGATCTTGTCATTGCTGTGGGTGGTGTTGCTTTTCGTTCTGGCGTACACGCTCGTAAGCGGCCCTAACGGCCCGCTAACGCGGAGATACGCCCCGACTGCGGCTATCGCCTTGTCGTGACCACTCCGACCGCGCACAGCAGCTTCTGTATCGTTTTTAGCGGGTTTGTTCTGGGCTTAGCAGTGTGGGGGATTATTACGGCTGAAGCCGTAATGCTTTTTTCGTCCTCGCTTCGCTGCGGGGGTCTCCGGCGCATGGCGCCTCCCATGCGCTGACGCGCATCAAAAACCCGTCCCCTGCGCCACTTGTGTCTGACGCACGCGAGAGTCCGCTGCGGCAAAAAAACAAGAAGAGAGCTAGACGAAGGTCGCTCAGCTCCCCGTAATTTTTTATATACTCACCACGGGGACATTAGATCTGCTTTTGCCAAAAAAACGGCTAGTTTTTTCTGGATTTACCCAAACCAAAGGCACCGGCATTCACTATAAACGAGGCCTTTCTGATCGGCGTATCGATATCAAATATGGGGTTTTCAGCACGCCTTCTTTCAAAGTACTTATTTCTCTCCGATTCATTTTTAAAAGCGCTACCTGTCCTTGCAATCCTCTCCTGAATAAGCATCTTTTCATGCTCAGCCTTTTTGGTTGAGTTGGCCTTAGCGAGATTCTTTTCAAGGGATTTCGTATGCTTTTTTATATGCTTTCTCAACCTAGCTTTATGGCCAAATGAGAGTTTACATATCGGACAAGTGAATAATTCTTCCATAAGCTTCATGAGTGTAAGGGGAAGGTTATATTTACCATAGCATTCCTTGTCCGAACTGCCATGCGATGGTCCACCGGGGCAATGAGGCAAAGCCGTTGTCTGTGGAAGCACTACGCGGCATGATGAGCGTCGCCAGTTGCACACCGGCAAAGACGTGAAACACTTTTAACCGGAGCCAGTCATGCGCGTTGCCGAAAGCATCATCCTCGATGCCCTCACTCGCGGAGGATGCATCAAAACCTTTTACCGCATATCCTCACGGCAGGCTGCTGAATCGGCCACGCGGATACCTGAGGGGTATATTCTGGAGTCGCCCGGCGAGCGGGAAGATATTGTGCTCTCGCGCGCGGACTTTCATGCGCTGGAGAAGCTGCTGGAGCAGAAGGAAACCTGGGAGCAGGTGGTCGGTGTGACCTGTTTTGGTGGGGCAACATGGCAGCTGAGACCGACTGTACAGAGCTGAACAACTGAGATTTAAGACCTGGGAATCAGTAAGACTGAAGGGAGGTATCTGTTATGACGCTGACAGAAAAAACAGGCCATCTGGCATGGTGTGCACTGGTCGCGCTGGCACTGGCCAGACAGGAGCAGGGAGAACTCTCTCCCGCACAGGAAAATCTCTTTCTCACCCGCTGGCTCGCGGCAGCACTGAAGCAACGGCGATTCTCGCGCGATGTGGCACAGGATATCGGGTGGTTACTGAATCAGGGGCGTTTGCTGGGTGTGAGAGCTAAGCTGGCCGACAAACTGGGCTATGTCTGGCGCTCCTGCAGCGGCGAGTTGACTGAACAGAACGACATGTTCCGCCTGACGTATGCGCTGGAAACAGCGAAAGACATGGGCTGGAATTACCGCGTAATGAGCGACAGAGAATGGGCCGGACGATATGCTTTGGTACTCAATCCTGGAGTAAACGGTGTTTATCTCTTACGGACAAACCTTGATGCCGCTTTTGACGACAATGGCCAACAGACAAATCCGCTGACAGTACGTCTGACAGGGAACGTAACTGGGATAATGAAACTGTTAAATCGCTGTGGCTGGCAGGCTGAGCCTGAGTCTGATGCCTCCCTGCCCCACCAGTTTTCACTGATGGCCCGGCAGGGAGTGCCAGGAAAGGGGGATTAGTGGCGGATTTGTGCCAGGTCATCTTCAGTCAGACCGGTCATTTTCATGACAGTATTGCGGTCAATGCCGTTCTGCAGCATGGTACGGGCAATTTTCGGCACTGTTGCAAAGTTAGCGATGAGGCAGCCTTTTGTCTTATTCAAAGGCCTTACATTTCAAAAACTCTGCTTACCAGGCGCATTTCGCCCAGGGGATCACCATAATAAAATGCTGAGGCCTGGCCTTTGCGTAGTGCACGCATCACCTCAATACCTTTGATGGTGGCGTAAGCCGTCTTCATGGATTTAAATCCCAGCGTGGCGCCGATTATCCGTTTCAGTTTGCCATGATCGCATTCAATCACGTTGTTCCGGTACTTAATCTGTCGGTGTTCAACGTCAGACGGGCACCGGCCTTCGCGTTTGAGCAGAGCAAGCGCGCGACCATAGGCGGGCGCTTTATCCGTGTTGATGAATCGCGGGATCTGCCACTTCTTCACGTTGTTGAGGATTTTACCCAGAAACCGGTATGCAGCTTTGCTGTTACGACGGGAGGAGAGATAAAAATCGACAGTGCGGCCCCGGCTGTCGACGGCCCGGTACAGATACGCCCAGCGGCCATTGACCTTCACGTAGGTTTCATCCATGTGCCACGGGCAAAGATCGGAAGGGTTACGCCAGTACCAGCGCAGCCGTTTTTCCATTTCAGGCGCATAACGCTGAACCCAGCGGTAAATCGTGGAGTGATCGACATTCACTCCGCGTTCAGCCAGCATCTCCTGCAGCTCACGGTAACTGATGCCGTATTTGCAGTACCAGCGTACGGCCCACAGAATGATGTCACGCTGAAAATGCCGGCCTTTGAATGGGTTCATGTGCAGCTCCATCAGCAAAAGGGGATGATAAGTTTATCACCACCGACTATTTGCAACAGTGCCACGTGAACTGGAGAACTGGAAGGTTTCCGTGATAGCCATGAATGGAATGGCGTTCGATCTTTCGTCGCCGTATGGACGAATGCTGGCGACGTTTCTTTCCGGCATTGCGGAGTTTGAGCGGGATCTCATCAGCGAGCGGGTCAAGTCAGGCCTTGCTGTTGCGAAGGCACGTGGTAAGAGGCTTGGTCGTCAGGCCGGAGTGCGACCAAAATCAGACCGACTTTTGCCTAAGGTGGTTGCGATGAGGGCCGAGGGACGCAGCTATCGCTGGATCGCACGCGAGCTCGGTATCAGCAAGAATACCGTCGCTGACATCGTGCAACGACACAGAGCTAACGCTTAGGGTGTCATTTCGCCCTCAGCCGGAACCGAC
This sequence comes from Klebsiella quasivariicola, assembly GCF_002269255.1. NCBI lineage: Bacteria > Pseudomonadati > Pseudomonadota > Gammaproteobacteria > Enterobacterales > Enterobacteriaceae > Klebsiella > Klebsiella quasivariicola. The sequence continues at coordinate 4,747 of NZ_CP022825.1, forward strand.
CCCATATCGCCCGGTTGTCCCCACTGATGCACGGGCATATCAATATGCTGGGGCATTATACGTTTACGCTACCGGAGGATATTTTGAAGGGGGAACTGAGAGAACTAAATTTCAATTTAAACAATGAATTAACTTCTTAGCGTACGTTTTCGTTCCATTGGCTCTCAAACCCCGTTACCACGCATGCCACATCGTCTGCTGGCCATACCAAGCGGTCCGCCTTCACGGTAACGGGCAAGAAGTCTGCGGCATTGCCTGTCGCTGATACCGAGGTGCTCGGCCGCACGGCGCGTTGTGATGCGACGTTCAATGACGTCCTGTATAATCTTGATCCGGTTGATCTCTTTCAAAGTAAACACTCCTGAGCTTTCTGCGCTCATGATATGCCTCCCGGTAGTTTAAACGGACCAGTGAAGCTTACCATAGCGCGGACATCTGAATTGAGCCACAGGCGGACATTACTATTGAGCCATTACAGTATTTGTCTAGCCAATGTTGAAATGTCGTGCTGAAAACAAAGCTGACCTGACGTCAGTGGAGAGTCTGGACAATGCCTTTTTAAGGTTGAGTCAGGCTTTGGAGGAAGAACGTGGTTGCCAGGTTTTCTCGGCTATCATCAGTTTACGTACGGTCTCTTTTGAAATCCGGACACCGTATTCTGTGGTCAGAATTCGCCAGATGGCTGACGGATTCATACCCCGGCCGCGTGAGCGAATAAGCTGCAGTGCCTGATCTCTGATGGTGGTGTTTAACTGATGATTGCCGGGCTTTCCACGGCGCCGGCTGACCAGACCGGCTGGCCCCAGCTCGCGATAGCGCTTAATCAGGCGGGAGCACTGACGACGGGTGAGCTCCATGGACTCTGCCACTTCTGCCAGCGTGATTTCCCGCGCCATATAGGCTTCAATCAAATCCAGGCGTAGCGCTTCGTGAAGTGTCAGGAGCACTGGTTTGTTGTCGTCCATTTTTCTCTCATCTGTCGGCCATATCAGATCCACAGGTGAGGGAAGGGCTCATCGCTTCAGGCTGGGGATAAAATCCTGCGGACTGGCCAGCACCGGGTTGATCGCCCTGAGCTCTTCCAGTGCACGCTCCTGAGCGCGCCTGCGGGGCATTTTTGTACTGCGCATTCGCTTTCCTTCAGCCTCCAGCTCGTCCTGTTTCTGCTGTGCCAGCCTCAGAACGGCACCCAGTCGTTTGTTATCAACAACCGCCCCCTGATCAACGCAGGTCAGTTTATCGAAAATCTTATAACCCAGTGGCCGGTGCTGATGCCGGAAAGTAATGCTTCCGTCAGGGTAATCATAAACGGTAATTTTTTCACCTGCTATGCGCGTATTTTGTTCGGTGGGTTCAATGATATACATGACTTTATCATACTGAAAAGTCAGTGCTTTCGATAAGGTCCGTAGCTCCTGCCAGGCGAAGATATCATTCAGCTCCAGTGGACTCTGTGTGACCGCACGGTGCAGATCTTTAGGGTATTTTGCCGGCCGGGAGAAACGACGGTTAAAATCAGACATGAAATGTTCAATCCACTGATTGGCTTCAGCAACCGAGCTGATGTTCTGCAGGCGCATCTCTTTAATCAGTCGATCCTGGAGCGTTTTATTTACCCGTTCCACGCGACCTTTTGCCTGGCTGCTGTTGGCACAAATCAATTCGATCGCCAGTTCCCGGAGAGCCCGTCCGAACTGGGTTGTGCCGGTACGTCGGCTCTCGGGTCCGCTGACCCTGAACACCGCATGCTTGTCGCTGTAAAATGCGACAGGTTTACCATGTTTATCAATGTATTGCCGGGTAGCCATCATGTAGTCAAACGCGTTTTCTGAATCACAGAATCGCAGGTGCATCAGGCGACCTGTGGCGTCATCCATGAAGACCAGAAGACAGCATTTTGGGGCTCTTCCTTCGAACCAGTCATGGTGAGAGCCATCGATCTGAACCAGTTCGCCGAAACAGTCGCGACGATAGCGCGGCTGGTAAACCCGGGTTCGCCGGCGGGAATGAGGACGCCAGAGACCGTCGGCTGTCATCCAGTTACGGATGGTTTCAACGGAGAGATATATATGATGGCGTTCAGCCAGTTTTTCGGTTGCGAGCGTTGGGCCAAAATCTGAATAGTGGCACCGGATCAAATCCAGGGCTTTACAGCGTGTTTCTTCATCGATCCGGTTGTTTGCAGGACGTCCACGGCGGGAAGATGCAAATGCGGTTGCGCCATCTGTCCGGTACAGACGCACAAGACGCTGCACCTGACGAACACTGAGCTTAAGTATGTCTGCTGCGTCGCGCTGAAGCAAAGCCCGGTCAAATACTCGCTGAATGATGCCAAGCCGGTAAAGTTCTTTGTCTGTCATAGTCACCAACATAAGATCGCGGTCCTGTGCTGAGCAAAATGAAGGCTTAGCGTACACGACGCGTGTGAATTGTGCTGAGACGACAATAACGCTTTGTGCTGACAGTATTAGTGCGCTTAATGCGTTTTATGTTAAATATCAGTCAATTACATTGAGATCGCAAAGCTTGCAGCGACATATCAGTGTCGCTGCAACAACCCGACCTTTGCGATGAAAAAACGGATTACGGATAGATCACAATAGGGCATTTCCTCAATAACCACCTCAAACTTCATTTCTATAGTCTGAAATCAAGAGCGGCATTTTTGACCCTCTGATATGTTTCGTTATCTGGTGCGGCGGGTATTTTCGCTCGTGTAATCGCTGAAATGGCTGCTTTACACAATTTTGCATCACCCTCTTTTGCTGTCGCACTGTTCACTGAACCATCAGGCTGAAGATAGATACGAATAGAGCAGGTTTTTCCTTTATACGCATCGGGTTCGTACATTTCGGCAACAATGGCATTCCGTATTTGTGCTGCATATACGACTATTTTTGAATGCTCCGGGGGAAATGTTGGAGACCCTAGGTTACCTAAAAGATCATCAACTTCCGCTGATTTATCGTTGCCGGGCATTACCCTGACGTTTGTTTTTTGAGTATGGTTTGAACAGGCTGTTATAAGTAGCACCAGGGTGAGTATGGGGGCTGAGAACGCTCTTAAATTCATGTGAAACTCCAGTTTTTATCTCCAGGTAACCATTCGCTTAGTCCTTTTACTGGAGTTCAGAGAGAATTTTATCTGGAGAAACACTACCCAGGAAAGTATGCACAGACGGCTCCAGCACTACCATAGCAGGAGTTACTGTAACGCCCAGTCTATCAGCAAGTTCAGATTGTTTAATCACCAGATTTTTACATTTTTCTGAGCTATCATTGTCTGGCAAAAAACCGGCCATCGCATTTTGAAAACTTTTCTGACGATCTGATGCACACCATACTCGTCCCATATCTTCAATGACTGAGTCTTTGATGGATGATGGAACCACCGTCAGAAATGACATAGTCAGCCCTGCATCAGTGTATTTCTTGATGTTTTTTACAACATAGCTGCAATAAACACATTGATTATCTACAAAAACTAATATTTTATATTTTTCCACTCCAGACTGAAACGTAATCGGCTGCAATTCAGTTAAGGAGCGAGAGATATCCTCATAGGCCATCTGTGGCGTTGTGTCTAAAACAGGAGCAGTTGTAGCCCCAACACTGAAGCTGGCTATCGTAAAAACACCTGCGGCTAATGATTTAAGAAAAAAACTCATAATCCCTGTTCCCTATTCAGTATTAATTTCAGGTTGTTGATGCCTGGTTCATGCCAGATTTGAATATTTTTATCATCTGTAAAAAACAATAGTTCCTGTTTATGCGACTCCATCATTGATCCGCGAGGGTGCTATAGTGTGTCCAGATACCATACGCGCTCTTTTTTCCACTGCCTATAGAGCGTAACGGTAATGAAGCGGAAAAATTTTCGGATGAATGCTGGGAGAAGGGTTTGCGGCTGGATAAAAGCCCGTCTGTGCACTATCAACTTCTGATGGAAACCATCCGCTGGACGCTTATCCCGCAGCAAAAGTAAAGTCCTCCGTCGCTCTCCCTTACGGTACTGATCTTTCCACTCATTTGGCATGTCCTGGAGAGCAGCTATCTTGCATGTCACACTATAGGGGGTTAGTTTGGATATCGAAAATTATTGTACGTCAAGGTCAATAATTGACCATCATTAACAATTTCCTTTGTGCTAATGGCAAGATTATGAAAAAGACTTTACTGATAGCCGCCATAGTGGCGGCAGGTATTACGTTCGCAATGGCCGACGATGGCCAGCCCGCTGGTCGACTGTACAAAATTGGCGAGCACACCGTAGAAATAGATGCGGATTGCATGATCCTCTCGGTTGACGGCTCCCCCGCTACGCTAAACGCGTCCGTATCCGGGCATATGGATTTTAATTTAGCCAACGGCGGCATTGCAGAATCGGAACCACGGCCAAACCGTCATACCTGCAAAGTGTATGCGGGGAGTGATGTGCGAACAATTCACATAAAAGAACAAACTCAATGAAAAAGACTTTCCTGATCGCAGTCGCTGGTAGCGGCAAATATTGCACCAGTACATGCGATTAGCGAAAGCTATCGCGACGCTTGAGTGGGCAACTGAGTCGTGCAGCGTCATGAGATGGCGGTAGCCGCCGAACAGATGTCTCAGCAACAACAGCACGAAATACACCACTACCCATACCGCTGTTTTCATCACTGCCCTCTGTTATATAATTTGTCTGTAACGAAAATGGCATTCAGGCGTTCAGGTCCGTGCCGTTCTGCTTCAGATAATCACTGATGCTCAGACCGGACAAGCGAATGTTATCCGAAATCTCCCTGAACTGCTCCTCCCAGCCGTCCTGCAGCTCCTTGATTGCCGCGATCTGGAAAGCAACACTGAAAGGCGTTCTGCCCAGTTTCTCGGAAAGCCAGAAAAGATGACTGCCAATTTCTTCGTCCGGTACCGAATCGAGCGCATCACTCAGTAAGGTTTTTTCGTCTTCCTGCCAGGGATGACCGGCTCGCGGAAAACGCGGATCAGACTGGCGGTCTTTTTTCTCCCTTTTTTCCCGTCTGGCAACGGTCGGCGCATCGCCTTTTTTCAAGCCGACGCGCGCTTTCATGGCGCCGATGGCGGCGACGGCCAGTACCAGCGTTTCACGCTCCTGGCGCGTGAGCAGGCTGTCCTCGCAAATCAGGGTGTTCAGGTTATCGATCAGCTTATTCAGCCCGGGTTCAGTGACTTTCATTTTATGCTCATATTCCTTGTGTGGTGGCGATCAGTCCCGGCTCTCATTCACCTGGACGGTGACCGGCAGGCCTGCATCAAAACAGGCCTGATACCAGCTGGCCACCTGCAGGGGATCGCCCTCTTTTATCCGGCGTATGCCACCGGCATCCGTCAGCTGCAGGCAGGTGGTACCGTCCAGACGGATCACGTAGGCCGCTTCCCTGATGGTGTAATGGCCGTCATCCAGCTGCAGCTCCACCGCGTCACCGGCAGTCGTCTGGCGTAACGGCAGACGCCGGACGTCGGTCAGTCGTTGTCGTGCCTTTTCAGCCTCGCGTGCTTCCTGGTAGAGCGGTTCTGCAATGCCGCGACCGGCCTGCGTCAGCTCGACGGCCAGCTGCAGGTTCGGGGCGCGCAGGGTGCGCAGCCAGCCCGCGGCTTCCATGCGCCGGCAGGAGGCGCGCAGGTTCGGCCCGTACACCGGGGCGTCCCCGCCCTGCTCCAGCACCCGCTCAATATCCCGCGTCGCCACCGGCCCCGGACGTTTCGCACCGAGGGCGGCCAGCACAATCAGCACCCGCCGCTGCAGCGGCGACGGACGTCGGGATTTTTCCCGCATCATTGTCCCTCGTTCCTCTGAGAAATGAGCGTTTTTAACCGTTTATAGTCTGCTTCGACCCGAGTGGTGGCCAGGCCCGTGTGTCCGCGCAGCGCCAGGAGATACCAGAAGCGGAGGATGTCATGAGCCTTGTTCACTTCCCAGACATAATGGGTGCCATCCCTGCGAAAATCGCATTGCTTTATTTCCTCTTCTGCCATCTGCGTCATTTGCTCATAGCTGAGCGAAAACATCATTTCTTCATCCATCCTGCACGCTCCGTCTGATAATGTCCGGTTAAGTAGAAAATCATATCATGTATGATTTCTTGCTAATAATTCAAATATCATATCAGATATTATTATGTGTTTAATGCTAACTATCACATTCAGTATGATTTTATGTATGTGGTTTGATTATCATATCCTTTGCGCGTTTCCCTCCGCGCAGATCCGAAAAGATGCTGAGTCGGATCTTTGCCCGTGAATCTCTCAAGAGAGCAGTATGGATAACTTCAAGATTGGACTTTTAGAAGGGTTTTAGTGCAGGTTGACAGGCAGCTATGAGCGAACAGCGGACCTTTGTTTGATTGAAGTGTTTCCTCTCAGCTGAGTCAACGTGTATACCCGCAATATCACAATTAAATAAGAAAGGGTGTGTCATAATTCCTGCCATTACGGCGCAAATACAACATTCGTGGATTAGGAAGGAAACATGGCTGTTATCCGCCACATAAGCATTCAGAATTTTCGCTCAATACGGCAGGCAGAATGGTTTCCAGGTTCAGGGCTGAATTGTCTGATAGGGCCTGGAGATTCAGGGAAATCGACCTTTATTGATGCTATTGACCTAGTACTCGGAGCGCGAAGATCGTACACATTCAGTGATGCGGATTTTTATCTCATGAATTCCGCTACTCCAGTCTGCATCAGTGTAACTCTCGGACAGCTTGATGACGGGCTTCGGAACCTTGAGAACTATGGGCGTTATCTTCGTGGTTTCAATAGCGAAACAAAGGAAATCCATGATGAACCTCTGGCAGGAGATGAAACCGTACTCACACTGAGAATGGTCGTTGGTGCAGATCTCGAACCAGACTGGTGCTTATTTTCAGAACGAGCAACAGTGGAAGGGTTAGAGAAAAGGTTACTGTGGAAGCACCGGGAGCAGTTAAGCCCTACTCGCCTTGGGGCAACCTCGCATCATCATCTGGCATGGGGCAACCGCTCAGTGCTGAATAAATTATCTGCAGAAGATTTTGATATCAGTTCAACGTTGGCCGAACTGTCCCGACAGACACGACACAACTTTGCTGCCCGGCAACTACCGCAGTTGGATAACATTCTTACCGAGGTTAGAACCATTGCAAATGAGTTAGGCGTTCAGGTTGGAGAACTTAAAGCGCTTCTGGACGTGAATGGTGTCTCCCTGTCTAACAGTGCGATCAGCCTGCATAACAGTGATAACACACCACTGAGAATGCTTGGTACAGGATCAACCCGATTGCTGGTGAGCGGGTTACAAAAAGCTGTCGGGGGGCCGGGGATCATACTGGTTGATGAAGCAGAGTACGGACTGGAGCCTTACAGGATCAGTCGACTCTTGAATCAACTGGGTTCTCGTGATGATGAACCTACTTCGCAGGTATTCATCACCACCCATTCCCCATATGTTCTCAGGGAACTCAAGGCAACCCAGCTCTGTGTGTTGCGGAAACTAGAACAACCGCCCCCAGAGCCTTCACACAATTTCCTGACACTAAGTGGGGACGATAAGGAACAAGCTACCTTAAGGGCCTGCGCTGAAGCCTTTTTCAGCAAAGCCGTAATTGTGGGCGAAGGTGGAACTGAGGTTGGTTTTATCAGAGGGCTGGACTTGTCCAGACAACGCAGGGGAAGAACAGGCTTTCAGGATCAGGGGGCCTTTGCTACAGATGGCGGCGGCGGGGACAATTATTTCAAACGCGCCGAGGTTTTTGCACAACTGGGATATCGTACTGCCTTATTAAAAGATTCAGATATCACGACACCTGCACACAGGCAACAGACAGAACATTGCCGGGCAAGCGGCGTTACCATTTTTGAATGGGGGAATGGTTTTTCAACAGAGGCTGCCCTGCTAGCTTGGTGTCCTACTGAGACTATCCGTGACATCGTTCTTCTTGCTGCGGGTCTGAACAGCCAACAACAAGTGGATCAGCACATTCATAACTGCTCCCAAGGGGCTTATAACTTTGACACATGCACAGGTGAACCGACAGAAGAAATGAGAACGCCAGTGGCTCACGCTGCTGGCAAATATGGCTGGTTTAAAACGATCGGGAAGGCTGAGGATCTAGCGGAGAATATCGTGGGTCCGGTCATCAATCAGTTTTCAAGACCATTCAAAGCAATTATAAGAGATCTGCTGGCGTGGGCAGCAGAAAACGGTGACCCACGATGAGTGTGGATGCCGTTTTAAACGCCAGTAAAGGCCTGATTGTAGCGCCAGCGGGATGTGGCAAAACCCACCTGATTACTGAAGCACTTGGTTTTGCGCAAAGTAAGCCGTATCTCGTGCTGACGCACACAACCGCAGGTGTAACGGCACTCAAAAAGCGACTGAGCCGTTTTGCAATTCCTCCGCGGAACTATGTTGTGACAACAATCGATGGATGGGCTCTGAAAATAGCTGGCTGCTTTCCGGGATTGTGTCCGCTCGGTGTGGGTCCTGAAAATCCAACCGTTTTTTACCCTTCTCTTCGCCGTGCCGTACGGGATTTGGTTGTTAACGGTAATATTAGCGAAATCATCACAGCTACTTATTCGCGTTTGCTGGTCGATGAATACCAGGACTGCAATAGCGAGCAACATGAACTGACTTGTGCGCTTTCATGTTTGCTACCAACGGTAGTCTTTGGTGACCCGATGCAGTGTATTTTCAACTTTAGCGGCCCTATGCCCCACTGGAACCAAACCGTTGAAACATTTTTCCCTACTCTGGCAACCTTACAAACGCCGTGGCGTTGGAACAATGCACAAACGCCAGATTTGGGACAGTGGCTCCTTGAGCAAAGACATCGATTACTTCTCCGGGAGCGTATCGACTTGAGGTCCTGTCCTGACTATGTACGTTTTCGGCCTCTTTTACGAAATCATAATGACAATATCCAGCGCCAGCAGCGCGAATATTACTCGCTGCTGCGACAGTTTCCCAACGACTCGGTTCTAGTTATAGGTGATTCACGAAGAGCGTCATCCAGGCATCAATTTGCACAACGAATCAATGGCATTGATGTTGTCGAACCGGTAGATCTGAGTGACGTGATAAAAATGGCTGCATCCCTTGACGATGCTAATGCTGCCAACGTGATGCCAAGGCTTTTACAGGCAGCAGCTGAGCTGATGACAAACGTTGGCGTTAGTACAACCTTACGAAGAATTAGTTCTATTCAGGCTGGACGAAACAGAACAGCCCCTTCTTCGCTTGAGAATGCATTGGTAGCACTTGCTCTGGCCCCAACCCGACAAAATATTCGAACGACACTCCTTTTGCTCGAAGAGAAGGAAGAGACACGCGTATTCAGGGCCGGAGCTCTGCACGTTCTAAAAGATGCGATAAATCTGTCCATCAGTTCACCTGACAAAAGCATTAGAGAGTCAGCATCAGTTATTCGTGAACAACGTAGATACCAAGGTGAAGGACGCGTATCGCACCGTTCAATAGGCTCAACTCTTCTTCTAAAAGGTCTGGAATGCGACCACTCGGTGATACTAGATGCGGGAAATATGGGGGCAACTGATTTGTATGTTGCGCTCTCAAGGGGAGCTAAATCTGTTACGATCTTCTCAGGTCGTGATGAGTTCACACCCTAATAGCCCACCATAGACTGCCCCCTAGACGATCGTACCTTAATGTTTATAAGGTCTGCTCTTGGTACAAAGCGGCCTTCAACAGCGTCCACACTGTCAGAGGTCTGGACGGACGCTCTGGCAGAAAAATGATGCGTGCCGCTTCGTGGCTGATTCGCCGTCAGGATGATTTGTTCACTCAGGGTAATAATCATCGCCCTTTCCTTCCTGGATAACAATAATCCCCCATTCACAACAATCCGCCACCTTTTGTGCTCTTCATGCAATAATCCTTCTTCTCTTATCCGCAGCTCCGAAAAAAGGTTAATTAGGATCTCTGGGGGAGCCGATATGGTGAAAATAAGTTTGCTGTAGTGGGTAAGAATTTCCGTGAGAAGGGGAAAGGGTCTCAGTCCCGTCAGCATAGTTCCGTATGCCACCAGAACCGCAATGGCAGAAAGCATCTGATAGGCACGTTCGTATATAGAGAAGCTGGATGCAAGTGGTCACGTTTATGCGCTTGTAAAGGCTTGCGGTAACTATTAGGTTATGTTCTGTACTGACATCCCGGGTGCGTAAACGCAGATATCAATTTTTGATAGACATGTTAGAAGGAGGTAACAGTGAAGCTATTCCCGAATGGCTCTGAATGGCGTAAATGGGATCTGCATGTTCATACCCCTTCGTCATCACTTGAGAATCAGTATCGGAATGACTGGGAAGCTTATCTTTCTGCAATTGAAGCGTTTGGCGACGAGGTCGCTGTCATGGGGGCGACCGACTACTGCACTATCTCCGGGTATGAGAAGCTGCTCGCATACCGTGCACAGGGCCGGATAGCCAACATTGAGGCCGTTTTTCCTAATATAGAATTTCGCATCACACCTGAAACGCAAAAAGATAAGGGTGTGAATATTCATCTTATTGTCAATCCGGCGGATGCCGGTCACGTTGACAAAATAAAACACGCGCTGGGCCGGCTTCACTTCCGTTACTGCGGGCAGAACTATTCCTGCAGCGATCAGCAGCTGACTGAACTGGGGATTGCGGTAGCAGGGTTGTCCTCTCCCGAGAAAAATCTGCGCGACGGCATTAACCAGTTCAAACCTTCTTTTGACGTCTTTGAAGACTGGCTGAGGAGTGAAACCTGGCTGCGGAACAACGTTATTGTCATTGCATCTAACAGCTCAGGAGACGGAATCTCCGGGCTCCGCGACAATGGTCTTCTTGCTGTCCGGCAGAACATCTATCACCTGGTTGATGCGATTTTTTCTGGTAACCCGCAGGATTGTGAGTACTTTCAGGGACGCGGCAGCGACAGCAGGGCTGACGTCATCAGTAAATACGGCAAGCTACTCCCCTGCCTTCACGGTTCGGATGCACATGGACTGACTAAAATTTTTCGTCCCGACGGGGATCGTTTTTGCTGGATTAAAGCCGATCCTACTTTTGCGGGATTAAAACAGGTACTGTACGATCACACTCGCGTCAGGATCCAGAAAACGTCCCCCCATACAAAAACGCCTTATCAATATATTAAACACGTCTGCTTTACGGATCGCAGTGGCCATGCACTTTTTTCAGACCAGCCTGTAAACTTCAGTCCCGACCTGAATGCAATCATAGGCGGGAAGTCTTCAGGCAAATCTCTGCTGCTTTACCACATGGCATGCGCCATTAACGCTGATGAGGTTAGCGAGAAAATCAGGATCTCAGGACAAGCCGCCTATGACGACTTTAGCAATCTCGATGTTGAAGTCACATGGGGAAACGGTGAAGTTAGTTCATTACATGGTGACGACTGTCGGCCTGTGACCTACATTCCGCAGCTCTATATCAATCACCTTGCCGAACGTAGCGGTCAGCTTCAGCTAAATCAGCTGGTCGAGGAAATTCTTTATCAGAATAATAATTTCAAGGCTTTCGCGGTTGAGAATACCGCACAGCGGGAAGCGACTATTCGGGTCATAAAAACCAGGATTGATTATCTTACCGAGCTGCGCAAAAAATACAGCGAATGCGGTAAGGAAATGGAGAAGTACGGCACGGAAAAGGCGGTAAGTGATGAAATCCGGCGGCAGGAGGAGAAGATAGCTCAACTGAGGAAGCAGGCATCGTTTACACCGGATGAAGAAAAGCAGTATATGGCACTCAGACTGCGCACGGACAACCTTCAATCCCGTCGGCGCGCGATAGAAGATCTTACTGATGCCAGCAGAAGCCTTAAAGAAAGCCTTTATCGGCATGCCGGTAGCACGATACAAAGCCTTACCGACCAACTCAGGCTGGATATTCCGCTCTCTGAGAATTCCTCTTTTTTGGAGAAAAGCCTTCGTCAGCTGGAGGCCAGTCTTTCAGCTGCTGTCAGTGACTTCATTGGTCGCCACGAGGCCCGTTTTGGCTGCATCCCCGCAAGGCTGAGGCGGATTGATACCGAAAGCGCAGCCAAAAAGGAAACGCTGCTTCCCCTGTCAGTAAAAATTACCGATCAGGAAACGCTCAAAGCATCCATGGCTGCGCTTGAAAAGGAAAGAGAAAAACTCAGACAGCTACAACAGCTCTCTGAACGCCGTCGGTCCATTTTACAGGAAGGTAATGATACAAAAAACCAGCTCCAGACCGAGTATGCGCGCCTTACTGACCTTTACCAGGCTTACGTGGACGAGCTAAGCAAGCCTGAATACCACCCTGAAGGCGAAATTAGCGTAATTGCTCGCATATCCTTCAATGCTGAGAAGTTTGATCGCTTCACCGGCTGCTTTGACCGGCGAGGGAACATAAACCTCCTGCTCGGCGATCTGGCCAGCCCGAAAGGCGGCTACACATTTTCCGCTGATAGCCATGCGGATACGATCGCAGGCATCTATGACCGCTACAGAAGCGGCGGGGTTGCTCCCGCTCTTCGTAAGGGCATTGAGGATTCCGATATTCTGAGTTATCTCTATGATGACTGCTACCTGATTGATTTTTCTGTCCGTTACCGCAACGACGATATCGTGCAGATGTCGCCAGGCAAACGGGGTCTGGTGCTGCTTAACCTGATCCTTCACCTGAGCAATTCGCGACACCCTATCCTTATTGATCAGCCTGAAGACAATCTCGATAACCGGACGATTTATTCCCAGCTCAATGATTTCGTCAGGCTGCGCAAGGCGGACCGGCAGATCATTATGGTGACGCACAATGCCAACCTCGTCGTGGGAACGGATGCTGAATGCGTGATCGTATCTAACCAGAGTGGGCAGCGCTCGGGCATTGAGAACAGTGAATTCCGGTTTGAATATTATACCGGCTCACTGGAATGCTCGTTCACTTCACAGGACGATTCCGGCCGTCTGCATACCCGGGGTATCAGAGAACACGTTTGTGAAATTCTGGAAGGCGGGATCCAGGCCTTTAAGGAAAGGGAACGCAAGTACGGCCTTTAGACTAAAACAACGCTTCAGTTCTTGCCGTACGCTGGGCATCGGCAAGAACTGACCATATTTCTGCTCTTCTATTATCATCCTGATCCGAACCTCAATAACCCGGAAGGTATCCGGGTCAAAAAGGGCCAGTAAAGATATGGGAACCTAGAGAATGGCGATGGAATTATCATTGCCGATGGTAAGTACCGTCTGACCCTCCTTCACAATCCGGATGAACTCATTTTTTTCGAGGATCCTGATTAACCTGCTGATACCTTTACCACCCCGTGAAACCTTAATCTGCGCCTTAATTTTTTCCGGGGCGATGTAGCTGTTCAGTCCGTCCACCGAGCACAGGGCATAGAAACGCAGATTTCCTGAATGACTCAGGAAATTAGCCTTCCGGTCGGGACTCATCCAGCCTATCATTTCCAGAATGTCATCATAGTGTTTCCTCAGAAGACTGCAGCTGGCTTGCGTACCGTATACTGGTTTGGAGTAATCCGTTTTCCCGGTAACGGGATCGCGTTGGTGAAATTTCCACACAGCTTCATGGTGCGACAGCCGGTTTCTCAGTTCTTTTATTTGAAAGAACGCTTTACAAATATCTGTCCGAGTAAAACCTGCGGGGGCGTTCGGGAACACATGCGAAGTCAGGGCCGGCCAGAGTAATCGATCGCTCTGGTTATCTTCATACATGTCTGTCAGCAACGTGGTCCAGAACCCAAACGTAAGACCTGAGATAATCCGGTCTGGCGTTGGTTTTTTACCTTCCTTACTAATCTGGGACTTAGCCATGGCTACCTGGTTTTCTTCTGACAATGTTCGCGCCAGGAGCCTGTTACCCCATCTGTCCACTTTATAGCCTGCCGCATCCTGGCGATCTCTTGGCGTCCTGGCTCGCTGGTAACGTTCAGCCGGATTAATACGGGTATCCCCCATGTATTTAGGGAGACTGGTAACCCAGTTTGCGTTTGTGTCCCACAGGCCTTTCGCCCCGGCAGGCGGGAAAGACTGTATAGCGGTATTCAACGCATTACGGAGCGTGACTTCAAGGCACTGCATGGCAGGGAGTAGAGCCCCTGCCAACGCCTTATTCCAGTGATATGCAGCCATGACCTGAGAGGGTTTAACCTTCAGATTCTTTTTATATATATCCAGCCTCTCTGTCGTTATGTAGCGTTGTGCTGTCATTGTTCTTTCCCAGAAAACGTTTGACATACGTGGTATATGTCTGGCCTAATAGTCACATCAAGGCGGAGTCGCCTCCTCTGGAGGTCTCTCGCGGAAAAAGTAGTCTGGAAAAGCCATCCTTCGGGGTGGCTTTTCTCGTTTCAGAGTCCGGTTATTGGCAACAGGGATTTCGCGATTCTGATCTCATTAATCTCCTTGTAATACTCCTCCTGCCCGATAACAAACCAGAGAGAAGTATAGAACTGGGCGATGGTCAGTCCGTCCCGTCCGGCCACTTCACAGAACAGAGCCATTATCATCGAAATTCCTTTAGGCAGAAAAGGGATCATACCGTAACGAAGCTGTCGTGCACGAAGCTCGAGATAAGGAATATTATTCATCATTATACGCTTGAGATCGTCTTCATTATTAAGTTCGAGGATACGACAGTATTCCCGGTTATAGATCGGGACAAGATCGCTTTCAAAGCTCTGAGAAGTGATCTCCCGTTCAGTCAGTCGGGCAACCTCCTTGTCCATCAAGGCAACCAGTTCGCTGGTACGCACAAAATTTCCCAACAGATCGCCGAATGTGGCTGTCAGTAGCTCAAGCACAAGATCGTTCTTGGATTTACCTGTCAGTCGGGCCTGCTCTGTAATAGCAGCATCGACATCAGAAGGTATTTTTCGCAGCGTCATCACCCGATTTGTTTCTTCCTGGCATTTATTCATTACCTCCCCCATCATTGCAACCATAACTAACATTAGAAATGAACTGGCATCATTTATCTCATGCAAAGCCAGTTGAAGTCAATTAATGTGATTTGTAATCAATTTATAATTATGATGCAAAATATCAGTATGTGACATTTCATGATTTGTTCTATTTTCACCTCAGATCCGATTTCTGGTGGTTCCGGATCTGCTTTCCGGCCCCCGACGCGCAGCGGCCAGGAGACACAACATGTACAACTCCATAAACTGAAAATTCTTCTATATAGTGTTTACTCCCTACCCCGTGACCCGGCACGCAGCAGCAAAAACCCAGGCTTCGCTGACTTCCTGATCGTGGTAGACTTCCGGAAACCGTTAAATAACGGAAAAGTCGGATCTACCGGAACTGGCCATCCGGTAATTTATCAGAGTGGTTATATGTTTGCTAATTATGACCCTGAAAATGATGACGGCACGGAAAAGTCATCCGGGTGACAGATGCGGGGTTGTACACTGCCGGTTGTGCCGCGCGTCATAATTACGCGTAGTGACTATTTATTGGGGAAGGATTGTAATGAAAATTTTTAAGCACGCGTTATGTGACCTGATTGATGAGCTTGAAGATGAAAATGGAACAGGCCGTGTCTGGATTAACACCGGATTCTATGACGACCTAGATCCATCGACCTGGTCCAAAGCAACTATCAACTCACCGGTAAGATATGTAGTGGCCAAGCCATACGACGCGCAAAACAAATTTTGGTTGAAATGTATACCAGAGGAAGTTCCTGCTATTGATCTCGTTCGTGCTTTTCCTGCTGACAAACGTAGACGTGCAGCCTGGGGTCTTGCAGGGTATTAGAGCTGGGGTAGGTGAGTCTTCGAGGAATAAAAAGGAAGGCGGGATTACATCATTGATGGCGAGGTTTAAATGGGAAGTATGAAAGAACTGCTGTTTGAAATGCAGGAGGAACAGCGTGACGAATGGATTGCGGAAAATTATCCGGATGCTGAGGAAGGAACTCCTGAATGGGATGCGGCAGCGCAGGAATACAGCTGGTTTCAGGATTGGATGGATGAGGCAGCCGAACAGCAGTGTTTTGAAGCTTCACTGACCAGTATTCCTGACCGCCTGCAGGATGCAAAAGCTGAACTGGATGAGTTAGAGAGCCTGATGCAGTTCAACCAACCCGGGATTGTAGAGCGGATGGCTTATGTTCATTGCGTGAGTGTACTGGACAGCTTTCTGATGTACAGCGCCAGGGCACTTCTTAGTCATCCCCCGCATTTGCATCGATTTCTGCAACATGCGAGTTCTTTTGTTCGTAAGGATGAGAAAAGGGATCTACTTAATCGTAAATGGATTGAGCAGGAACCCGAAGTGGATACCCCTGAACAGGCCTACGTCTGGCGCGCCCAGGCTCTTGTGGCGAAGATGACGTTTCAGAACCACAAAACAATTTCCAGATATTTTTCAACCATGCTGACAACACCGCATGAATGGCCGTTGCAGGAAATTGAGGGATTAATCAAGATCCGAAACGCACTGGTACACCGTAATGGCGTTAACGAATCTCTTGAACCTATATATATCAGCCAGGGGAGTGTGCAAATTGCTATCAGCACAGTACGTAATTTTATTAGCGTGGCGGCTGAAACCCTTCTACAGGAGGATGCACTATACAGGATGAATGATGGCATATTCTGAAATCACCACCGTGACACAATTCATGAACATTTTCACACGGGGTAATGTCGATGACTTCACTTCCCACTAGTTTTATACCAATAAGCAACACATCATTACCTGTTGCCATCGACTACCCGGCCGCGCTGGCCCTGCGTCAGATGGCCCTTGTTCAGGATGAACTACCGAAATATCTGCTGGCGCCGGAAGTCAGCGCCCTGCTCCATTACGTGCCCGACCTTCACCGCAAGATGTTGCTGGCCACCCTCTGGAATACGGGCGCGCGTATTAACGAAGCGCTGGCACTGACAAGAGGGGATTTTTCGCTGGCACCGCCGTATCCGTTTGTGCAGCTGGCCACGCTCAAACAGCGTGCGGAAAAAGCGGCGAGAACGGCCGGGAGAGCGCCCGCCGGCAATCAGGCCCATCGTCTGGTTCCGCTATCCGATCACCAGTACGTTAGCCAGCTGCAGATGATGGTGGCCACGCTGAAAATTCCGCTTGAACGCCGAAATAAACGCACCGGCAGAACCGAAAAAGCGCGTATCTGGGAGATTACCGATCGCACCGTTCGTACCTGGATTGCTGAAGCAGCAGAAGCCGCGGCCGCCGACGGTGTGACATTCTCAGTACCGGTGACCCCCCATACGTTCCGTCACTCCTACGCGATGCACATGCTGTATGCCGGCATACCACTGAAGGTTTTGCAGAGCCTGATGGGCCACAAATCGATTAGCTCGACGGAGGTCTATACGAAGGTGTTTGCGCTCGATGTAGCGGCACGCCACCGCGTTCAGTTCCAGATGTCGGCGGCAGAGGCGGTGGCGATGCTGAAAGCAAAGATTTAGCGGCTACAGGCTGACGCGCCGCAGGCTTGTCCAACCCCTTGTCTGTCCAGAAGCGAGTCCTGAACAAATGAGGGATTCAGAATGAAATGCCGATGATCTACTTTGCCTCATCCGGGCAGTAAACGCGTTCATCAGGAGAGATGAATCAGTGGCGGATCTGCGCCAGGTCGTCTTCCGTCAGGCCGGTCATTTTCATCACGGTATTGCGGTCAATACCGTTCTGGAGCATGGTACGGGCAACTTCCAGCTTGCCTTCCAGTTTGCCTTCGTTGCGGCCTTTTTCGATACCACGCTGTTCACCGAGCTGAATTCCCTTCTCGATGCCCTTCTGTTCAAGCTGTTGAGCGATGGTCATAAGTGCGTCCCCGTGTTGCGGCACACGCAGTGCCAGTTCGCGTACAAAGGCTTCGGCGTCGGCTGTTTCGCCTGCCTGGACTATATAGTGTACCAGCGATATGACCTGGGATGAAGACAGATAGCCGGCCAGTAAGATGGGCGCCAGGCGGTCAACCAGTTCAGCGAGGTCGCGCTGGTGAATATGTTTCTGCAGTAAGGTCAGGGCAGCCATACTACGGTGACCGGCGATGTCGTCGTCCGGAATAACGGTCACGTCAACCAGCGGAAAAGCGCTGCTGTAGAGTTTGCCTGCCAGCGCCGGATCGTCAAACTCATCCAGCCATCGTGTGGAGTACGGATACGGGCTGCGTTTACCTGTATAGAACAGAACCGGTATCACCAGTGGCAGTTTTTTATGCCCGGCCTCCAGATGTCGCTGCATGCCGGCTACCGCATAACGTATCAGGCGAAACGCCATATGCCTGTCCGGTGAAGACTGGTGCTCAATGAGTACGTGAACGTAGCCATCCCCGGCGGTGGTTTTCAGGCTGTAGAGGACGTCGCTGAAATACTGACGGAGGTCATCCTCAACGAACGAGCCGGATTCAAGCTTCAGTGTCTTGAGGTCGCAGATGGCCTGCAGCTCTGCCGGCAGATACAGCTCCATGAAATCCCGGGCAATATCTGGTTGCGTCAGAAACTGCCGGAATGTCGCATCGTGGGGCGTGGTGGTTTTCTTTTTCATCGGTCCATGCTCTGAAAAATGACGCTATCATCATATCACAGGCAAAAGATGCTAACATTCGCGTGGAAGGGACTTGCTGTTTCTTCCGGGGGGCAGTGCCGGGGTGGTTCTGTCCCCCTCTCCTCTTCCCTAGCATACCATTCACTCTACAGTTACTGACGTCTCTGAAAACATTCAAGTGGTCTTGTCGTTTATGGCCTCACATATCTGGTCACATTAGCCCGGAGACGGAGGAAGCTCCCGGTATCGTTGATGCATACCCCAATGTGACAGACTGGCGCGCCCTGCGAGCTTGCCCAACCCCTCCCCTGTTCAGAAAAGAGTGTCGGTTTTGGAAACAGGCCAACAAAAATAAATACGATCACCAGAAATATTTGGTGGAAAATTTTTCCGATAGAGCCGAAATGTCCAGAATCAATAGCATTTTTTGTAAATGTCAGGTGGAGGATTGACGATGGCGGAGCGAGGCTCTAAGAAACAGGAATGAAACACCTGAATGTCTAACCGCGCGGGATTAATCCGAGTGGGAATGCAGAACCGAGCGGGCTACGCTCCGGCCGAAACAGCAGTTCTAGATTTAGCTACGTTTCGTTGCTTACTGATCGGGATAGTAGTTTTTTGGTTGGCTAATTTTTTTGAAACTATCAAAACAATTTGCATAATCATTACCTACAGCTCCAATCAATTTTTTGAGAACGGGGTCTGTTGCTCTATTATAAAAATCTTCGATTTTATTCATATGCTGACGAGTTGTTTTCTCTTCATTCAGCGCATCAAGTACTTCTTAATACATATCAATCTCCGCCAATTTAAAAAGGTGATTAGAGCATGGTTTCAATATCTGGGAAAAATGACGCTTGTGTCCAGGCTGGCGGCATATACAGCCAGGCGGTTGTGATCTGCCCGGACACGTCGACCGGAGCACGGGGAATATAGTGCCAGCATTTTAGCGACCACACCGGAGCATAGATGGCATGTTATGCCAGCAACTTTTCGACTGGCCGCGCAGCTGCGGTTGAGGAAATGCCAGCAATGGACAGAATTACATGAAAGACCAGTCAGTCGTGGCTTAAACAGGAACCAGGAGGCCGTTCTCGTATTTATAACCAATTATCTCCTGAGAAGCGGCTTCAGTAATATGGGATGTAGGGTTTACCTGCCCACGGTGCCACTCCATAATATATTCATGGTAGTCATCTGCGTCTTGCTGACTTAGCTCAAAATATTCAGGCCCCTGAATTCTACTAATCGCATCAGCATATTCTGCTTTAGTGATATATCCGGAGCGCAACTTTTTTAGTAAAATATTATGGCAAATGACCCATGACCGTCTTTTATCATGATCGCTCAACATAGTTATGACTCGTCTGTATTTCCCTGACAGGACCTTATCGACTATTTCTTCTTTGAAATTGAATTTTATGCTTTTAACCTGTATGGATGCTGCGTTATTTTGGTTATGAATTAACACTGGCTCCATAACATCTACATTGGGGTTTTTACGAATGAATATAATATCGGCATTACTGTGTGGCGAAAAATGACCAATCAGCTGTCTTTTTGTAGATAACAGTCCTGTTCCGACAGCTTTGCAATCTAGGAAAGGTTTATTTGACCACCCTTCTGACCTTTCTGTGCACCACTGAAATGCTCGCAGCCCAGCCTTTTCATTACTGTTAAATTGCTCTACAAGGTAAGCCTCGAACACAAGCCCAGCAAAAGAGCTTGGTGTTTGATATGAGCTGAATACATATCCCCTTTCTGTTAATGTTATTTGCCCGGTTTCTAAACCATCTGATATTACTCTCTGTTTGTATTTGTCTTTAAGTATTTTTTTTCTAACTTCGGGAGATATTCCAGGGGAGTTAATATCCAGTAGGCTGGCAGGGATGGAGGTTACCAATTCAATCATTTCTGGGCTATTTAATTCTTCATCTGTTATTGCAATTCTTTCCATCATTTATATTCCTTGTATGGGATTAATATTCCCATAATCCAATAAATAAAACATTGTAAGATGATATGACTGCACTAGGATTCTATCAAGTTAGATCTCTCCAAAGCAGTCGTGCTGGACAGAATGACCGCAACGTCCAAGGTGAGGCGGGAACTAAGCGAGGAGCATAAAAAAGGCCGCTGGCGCGGCCTTGATGACACTTTATGGCGTTGTCGGCGGAGTCCATCCGGCACGTTTTGCTGCCACCATCCATTGAGGGGTTCCTGTCGTGACATGTTGCTGACAGTAACTGTATAGCTGCTTGTATACCGTTGTCGTTGTCTGGTTCAACCGTACTTTCTGACTGGCCTGACTCAGTTTAATGGCTGTATGTTGGTCTTGCATCAGGGATGAAATTACCACCCGTAGACATGATGCTAGTTGCGGATCGACAGGGGGTAAATCCAGAATGGCTTGTAGCTTAGTGATATGTTCTTTAAGTGTCCTTGCGCCATCCATAGACGTTATTACGTCAGCGTACATTGTTTTTTTCCTTATTCACCTGTGGGATAACCTGATGATATCAGGACAGATCACAGCCAGCCAGTAGAGCTGGACAGAAAAACCTGAACGTCCAATACGGGGAAAGGATTACGTGACGGGGCGGGTTTGCTAGCAGTTCTGCGAACGTACCGGCGCATCGAGGACTGGTAATGCCAGCAATGGAAAGGCTATTACGTCCGGGCTGGAAAATCGAGAGTTGCGATGATGGCGAGGCAAGGGGATCGCAGACATTAACCTCTGCAATAGAATATCTATTGCGTGATTTATTATAAATTTTATCCCTTTATTGTTTTCCAATTATCCCCGCAGTTGAAGAAATCAGCACTGAATAAAATTTTCAAAATTTTATTCATGATGCTTACAAATAAATTAATGCAGATGAATCATCGGGATAGAGTATTCTACATCAACTGCTTTCTTAATTTTACGTCAAAATCAACCGTTGCACTAAAATAAATCCTTACTAGAATAGCTATCCAGAAGAATCACCATGTAATCAGTGGCTGCCTTCAGTCTGACCCTCGGGCGCAGTTAAAATATTGGGAAAATAAATCAGGAGTGAAAATGCAGTGACAGAGACACGTTACACAACGTCTAAAAGCAAAAAAGCCCTGAATAATCAGAGCTTTATTACTGGATTGGAAATGACGGCCATCAAATCCAATTCAAAACACACCAAAGGCATGTCCTCAAGTGATGAAGATAATAGAAAACTATTCAATCTACGTCAACCGAATGCCTGCGGTAACAATCCCAAAGCCGTTATCGGAGGTACGATTATGTTGCCATTGCTCGACACGTTCATGAATGCCCCTCTTCTGAGTCAGGGGGCTACTATCCTGTTTCTTGGGCTTCTTATCCTTGCGCTCAAGAACCAGTGATCGCACTGAGCTGGCTTCGGCCAGCTTCTTTACTTGGATTGAATTACCTGAGTGTTCAACCCATTGCGGCGCAGGGATAAAGCTGTAAACTTTTACTGATGAACAAAGTAGCCCGTTGGGCATAAGACAACATGGAGCAAACCTTTGACCTGCTCCCCGTTGATTAATACACCGTGATGTTAGTAATGTCTTCATAAGCCACATGAGGACATCCCCATGAAGAAGCGTTTTTCCGACGAACAGATCATATGTATTCTCCGCGAGGCCGAAGCCGGCGTTTCTGCCCGTGAGCTCTGCCGTAAGCACGCCATTTCCGACGCCACCTTTTACACATGGCGTAAGAAGTATGGCGGTATGGAGGTGCCTGAGGTTAAGCGCCTGAAGTCGCTTGAGGAAGAGAACGCCAGACTCAAGAAGCTGCTTGCTGAAGCCATGCTGGATAAGGAGGCGCTTCAGGTGGCTCTTGGGCGAAAGTACTGACGACAGACCAGAAGCGGGAAGCCGTGGAAGTCATGTGCGAGGCTAAGGGTCTGTCGCAACGTCGTGCCTGCAGGCTGGCAGGTCTGTCCCTGTCAACCTGCCGATATTCGGCTCAGCGTCCGGCTGCTGACGCGCAGCTGTCTCTACGCATCACAGAGCTGGCACTTGAACGCCGCCGTTTTGGTTACCGGCGTATCTGGCAGCTTCTGCGACGTGAAGGTCTTTGCGTTAACCACAAGCGGGTTTACCGCATCTATCAACTTAATGGCCTGAGTGTAAAACGCAGACGACGTCGTAAAGGGCTGGCAACAGAACGTCTGCCGCTGCTCCGCCCGATGGCGCCCAATCTGACCTGGTCAATGGATTTCGTCATGGACGCACTGGCCACAGGTCGCAGGATCAAGTGCCTGACCTGCGTGGATGATTTCACAAAGGAATGCCTGACGGTCACTGTTGCCTTCGGGATTTCAGGCGTGCAGGTCACGCGTATTCTGGACAGCATTGCGCTGTTTCGCGGCTATCCGGCTATGATAAGAACCGATCAGGGCCCGGAGTTTACCTGCCGCGCACTCGATCAGTGGGCTTTTGAGCATGGTGTGGAGCTGCGACTTATCCAGCCCGGCAAGCCAACGCAGAACGGATTTATTGAGAGTTTTAACGGACGCTTTCGTGATGAATGCCTGAATGAGCACTGGTTCAGCGATATTGTTCACGCCAGGAAGATCATTAATGACTGGCGACTGGATTATAACGAGTGTCGACCACATTCATCACTGAATTACCTGACGCCGGCTGAATTTGCAGCGGGCTGGCGAAACGGGAAATATGAAGAAAAACCAACCGACATTACTAACTGAAGGTTGTATCTAACTCTGGGGGCAGGTCACCTTGGCTAAGGTAACCAGAATTCAGGCCGGAAGATACGCAGTCGATGATGGGCGTTGCATTATAAAAAATAACTCTGGGTGGCTTATTGTGGATGCTAATGGCGCTCATGATTTTGGACCTGTCCCCACATTAGCAGCAGCTAAGGAATATGTTGAGTCTGGTACTGTTCCGCTAAGGCAGCACAATTTCTCTACATCTAATGGTCGAAGACAAAGAAAAAAAGAATTTAATGCGTATTTGGCATCTGAAGCTAAAAATGGCAATCCAATGCCAGCCATTCTTTGGATAATTGTCCTTTGCATCATCTGCGGCATTGTAGTTGCAGTTCGAGGTTATTAATCTTGGACAGAAAATGCTGTATGTCCAGTCTGTGCTGGAATTATACTGGCAACCATGATCATCACAGGAAGAACGAGTAACAGATGGCAACTGCGTGGGTGGATGTGGCTGATAATGCCGTAAAAATAGGTTTGGGGTCACTGTTGACTATTTTAGGGGGGGATCTTAAGCTAACACAAAAGCACGAATTAAAAAAAGAAGCGGCAGTACAGGGATTAAAAGATAAAGAAATAAAAACCAAACGATATGTTGAGTTTCTGGTCTTATCTCAATCCCTCATGTAAAAATATTTATATGAGCAGTGTGAAGCAAATAACGATGATTATCTTGCCTATCTTCGCATACATAATGGGATAACGATCACGTCAGGTTTAGCCATAAGGAAAGCAGCATTTAAACTCCAGTTTGATGTTTCTACTTTCAATTTCTACAACAAAATACACAACACAGAACTCATTAATGCACTGAGGGATAAGGCTAGAAATTCTGTCTCCATGTTTCAGGCCATTGTGAACGAGGAAATCTGCAACGGAAAGTTTGGCACAGCAAGCCAGTAGCGCTGGACAGAATGAGCAGTGTGTCCAATGTGAATAGAAGAAAGCCAAACATGATATCCACTGCTAACCATGTAGAGGCTATATAAGCTCTACCAGTAGGCGAACATTGAACCGCCCCGGTTTTCCGGGAGAGTGTTTTTTCTGTGAACTCAGGCAGCCAGAACCGAGTTCACTATTGATGCATAATACGCTTTTTCCGCTTCAGCCTGGGTGATATGACCGAGCCGCTCCATCAGCCTGTGATTGATGTACCAGTCCACCCATGCCAGCTCCACTTGCTGTCGGGTTTTCCAGCTTTTTCTGTGTATCACCTCCGCCTTGAACAGGCCGTTAATGCTTTCTGCCATCGCATTGTCGTATGAGTCGCCTGTGCTATCCGTTGAGGCGAGTAACTCTGCTTCCTGCAGCCGTTGCGTGTATGCAAGTTACACGAACTACAAGCCTTTATCCGAGTGGTGGATGGTGCCGAACTGGCGATGGCCCCACAGTGCTTGTTCCAGCGCATCCAGTACGAACGTCGTCTCCATCGACGCTGAGACCCGCCAGCCAACGATAATGCCGGCGAACACATCGATGATGAACGCCACATACGCTGAGCCCTGCCAGGTGCTCGCGTAGGTAAAATTAGCCACCCAAAGCTGAGTGGGACGTTTGGCTACGAACTGGCGGTTGACACGGTTATGTGCGGCACCGGCCTTACGGCTGACGGTGGTGCGCACTTTTTTACCGCGGAGCACACCGGTAAGCCCCATGTTTCTCATCAGTCACGCGATCGTGCATCGGGCCACGCTGAAGCCTTCCCGTTGCAACTGGCGCCAGACCTTTCGAACGTCATAGACGCTGTAGTTTTCGTCGTATACGCGTTGTATCTCCTGCTTAAGAAGATCATCACGTCGGTCACGTTGACTGCGTTTTTCTGGATGCTGATGGTGGTCCTAGTACCGGTAGGTATGTCGACGAGGCTATATTCAGCTCATGGCATACCGGTCCGACCCTGTATTCACCGCGCAGAGTGTTCAGCAGCGGCATTATTTTTTCCAGAGGCGATCGAACTCCGCCTCCGCAAAATAAGCAGAGGCTTGCGGCAGAATATCGTTGCTGCGCCGCAGCTCACGGTTCTCGCGCTCCAGTTCTTTCAGGCGCTGACGTTCAGTGGTGGTCAGTACGCTATCACCACCACCGGCATCGCGCTCCTGCCGGCGTATCCAGGCTCTGAGCGTCTAGGGTGAACAACCAATCTTTTGGCCAACGGAACAGATCGCTGCCCACTGCGAGCTGTATTCATGCTGGTTTTCAAAAACCAGGCGGGTGGCACGCTGACGTACCTCGGGGGAAAACTGATTGTTTTTTGTCATCCTGTTACCTCTCTCAAGGAGTTTAGCCTCCAGGATTCCCGGGGCGGTTCAATGACTGTTGCAACCCATGGTAGAATGTTGGTATTCACAGATGTTCTTAGCAGATTTGACAGCTCGGATGGCACTATGATGAATAAGACCTTAGCAGAAAGATTTGAAGAACTTGAACGGGACTACCATGCCGTTATCTCGACAAAATATATAGGAAAAAACGTGTTCGGTCATGGAAGTCAAGAATATATTGATTCAGCTAAGGAAGGTGCGAATAAGCAGGTCATTTCTTCCCAAGCTGACTCGCTGATTAAAATTTCGCGGATCTGGGCCGATTTTTTTCCCGCAAACACATCGAATCAGCCTATTTAGGCTATTTTTTCCACCATTTCTGGCGTTATTTCCGGTTTTTACTGAGATCTCTCCCACTGACGTATCATTTGGTCCACCCGAAACAGGTTGGCCAGGGTGAATAACATCGCCAGTTGGTTATCGTTTTTCAGCAGCCCCTTGTATCTGGCTTTCACGAAGCCGAACTGCCGCTTGATGATGCGAAACGGGTGCTCCACCTTGGCACGGATGCTGGCTTTCATGTATTCGATGTTGATGGCCGTTTTGTTCTTGCGCGGATGCTGCTTCAAGGTTTTTACCTTGCCGGGACGCTCGGCGATCAGCCAGTCCACATCCACCTCGGCCAGCTCCTCGCGCTGTGGCGCTCCTTGGTAGCCGGCATCGGCTGAGACAAATTGCTCCTCTCCATGAAGCAGATTACCCAGCTGATTGAGGTCATGCTCGTTGGCCGCGGTGGTGACCAGGCTGTGGGTCAGGCCACTCTTGGCATCGACACCAATGTGGGCCTTCATGCCAAAGTGCCACTGATTGCCTTTCTTGGTCTGATGCATCTCCGGATCGCGTTGCTGCTCTTTGTTCTTGGTAGAGCTGGGTGCCTCAATGATGGTGGCATCCACCAAAGTGCCTTGGGTCATCATGACGCCTGCTTCGGCCAGCCAGCGATTGATGGTCTTGAACAATTGACGGGCCAGTTGATGCTGCTCGAGCAGGTGGCGGAAATTCATGATGGTGGTGCGATCCGGCAGGGCGCTATCCAGGGATAATCGGGCAAACAGGCGCATGGAGGCGATTTCGTACAGGGCATCTTCCATGGCACCGTCGCTCAGGTTGTACCAATGCTGCATGCAGTGAATACGCAGCATGGTCTCCAGCGGATAGGGCCGTCGGCCATTGCCCGCCTTGGGATAAAACGGCTCGATGACAGCGGTCATATTCTGCCATGGCAGAATCTGCTCCATGCGGGAGAGGAAAATCTCTTTTCGGGTCTGACGGCGCTTAGTGCTGAATTCACTATCGGCGAAGGTGAGTTGATGGCTCATGATGTCCCTCTGGGATGCGCTCCGGATGAATATGATGATCTCATATCAGGAACTTGTTCGCACCTTCCCTAGGGGTTATCCACTTATCCACGGGGATATTTTTATAAGATCTTTTTTAATAGTTGTTAGATCTTTATTTTTAGAATGCCCACAGGCCTTTATCCATGCGGGCTTCAGAGAGGGATCTGTGACAAACCGCCCTTTCAGTGTGACAAATCACCCTCAAATAGCCGTCCTTTCTGTGACAAGTTGCCCTTAACCCTGTGACAAATTGCCCTCAGATGGCGTTGCTTTTCACAAAGTTATCCATCCCTGTTGACTCTGTTTTATGAAGTGTGACAATCTTAAAACCTGTCACACTTAACATGGACCTGTCATGGCGGAAATAGCGGTTATAAATCATAAAAAACGTAAAAATAGCCCGCGGATTGTCCAGTCAAATGAGCTGACTGAGGCGGCATATAGTCTCTCCAGGGATCAAAAGCGTCTGCTGTATCTGTTCGTTGACCAGATCAGAAAATCCGACGGTTCCCTGCAGGAACATGACGGCATCTGCGAAATTCACGTTGCTAAATACGCTGAAACATTCGGGCTGACCTCCGCTGAAGCGAGTAAGGATATACGACAGGCTTTAAAAGGTTTTGCAGGTAAGGAAGTGGTTTTCTATCGCCCTGAAGAGGATGCCGGCGATGAAAAAGGGTATGAATCCTTTCCCTGGTTTATCAAACGTGCGCACAGTCCATCCAGAGGGCTTTACAGCGTACATATCAACCCATATCTCATTCCCTTCTTCATCGGGTTACAGAACCGGTTTACGCAGTTCCGGCTCAGTGAAACAAAAGAGATTACCAATCCGTATGCCATGCGTTTATACGAATCCCTGTGTCAGTACCGTAAACCTGATGGCTCAGGTGTCGTGTCTCTGAAAATCGACTGGATCATGGAGCGCTACCAGCTACCTCAAAGCTACCAGCGTATGCCGGATTTTCGCCGCCGTTTCCTGCAGGCAAGTGTTGATGAGATCAATAGCCGGACACCAATGCGTCTCTCTTACATCGAGAAAAAGAAAGGCCGCCAGACGACTCATATCGTATTTTCCTTCCGTGATATCACCTCGATGACAACAGAATAGCCTGAGGGTTATCTGTCACAGATTTGAGGGTGGTTCGTCACATTTGATCTGGCAGTTTGAGGGTGATTTGTCACAGTTTTGCTGTTCCTTCCCTGACATCCTGCGCTTACTCATAGTTCTTTTGGCTGTAACCGGTAGTGAAGCCACATTTGAGGGCAATTTGTCACCCTACCCTGAGGGTAGTTTGTCACAGTTAAATGAGTGCAGTTTGTCACACTAGATTGTCCCCTCTTCCCGTTAGTCATATGACCTGAGGGGGCAAGTTCGTCATAATCAATGAGGGCTGATTGTCACACTTGTTGCCCAGAGCAAGCTATCCGTGTGTGTGCCTGTACATGTGGTGTTTCCCGCAGCCCTGGCCGTCCATGAAGTTGACCTGTTTCCCACAGAGGATGGAAAACTCTTCTTGTGCTGAGCGTAAGAGCTATCTGCCGGAACGGTTCCTCTTCGCTTCCTCGCCAGTTCGCTCGCTACGCTCGGTTACATGACTGCGGCGAGCGCTGATACCTTTCTCTGTACCCTTTTGTACGACTTGTTGTGTGATGGTCATAAGTGCGTCTGTGTGTTGCGGCACTGTGATTGAGTGGCACGCCCGTCGAACTTCTCGCCCCTCCTGTTGAGAGCGAAATCAAAACAATATGATTTTTTGCTTGCAACATGACTCTTTTTGTTCAAAATGACAAAAAACGTCATGAGGTGATAAATGGACAATATTGAGCAGTTACGGAAAGTTGCTACACGTGCAGGTAAGCTTCTGACATCTTTGAGCGAGAGTATCCGCCAGCAAAAAGAGGAATTGAAGCTTACCGAGTTCTATCAGGAATACAGCAAAGCCGCACTCTATAAGCTGCCAAAACTCAGTAAAGGTAGTGTTGAGTATGCTGTGGCCGAAATGGAAGCCGGTGGCTACATTTTCAAAAAGAAACCTTCTGGCAATACCATGAAATACGCGATGACGATTCAGAATGTCATCGATCTGTATAACCATCGTAAAGTACCCAAGTACAGGGATCGCTTCGATAAAGCCTTTACGATTTTTGTATGTAATCTTAAAGGTGGTGGTTCCAAGACAGTTTCTACCGCTTCATTATCACATGCTTTTCGAGCTCATCCTCAGCTTCTGTTCGAAGACCTGCGTATTCTGGCCATCGATTTCGATCCGCAGGCATCTCTGACAATGTTCCTGAGCCATGAGAATTCAGTGGGCCTGGTTGAAAATACGGCTGCTCAGGCCATGCTCCAGAACGTGTCTCGTGAAGAATTACTTTCCGATTTTATAGTACCGTCTATTATCCCTGGTGTTGATGTAATCCCTGCTTCCATTGACGATGCATTCCTTGCTGAAGGCTGGAAGGGATTGTGTGAAGAACATCTCCCAGGGAAAAATATTCATGCTGTGCTTAAAGAGAACATTATCGATAAGCTCCAGCATGACTACGACTTTATTTTCCTTGATAGTGGTCCGCACCTTGATGCGTTCCTGAAAAACTGCATTGGGGCGGCAGACCTTATGTTGACCCCTCTTCCACCGGCTACGGTTGATTTTCATTCTTCCCTGAAGTTTGTGGCCAGCCTCCCTGCCCTCATAGATTCCATCGAAATGGATGGGCACACCTGCAATCTCATCGGTAATGTCGGCTTCATGTCCAAGATCCTGAACAAGTCTGATCACAAAATTTGCCATAGTCAGGCCAAAGAGGTTTTCGGTGCCGATATGCTAGACATGGTTCTGCCGAGACTGGATGGTTTCGAACGCTGTGGGGAGACTTTTGACACAGTTATTTCAGCAAATCCAGCAACCTATGATGGAAGTACAGAGGCACTAAAAAGCGCAAAATCAGCAGCGGAAGACTTTGCGAAGGCAGTCTTTGATCGCATCGAGTTCATTCGTACTAACGGAGGTATGTGATGTCGAATGAGAAAAGAAAAACCATCGGCAGACAGTTAAATACCCAGGCGTCAATGGTCGAGATGACTGACACCGATAGAAGCCAGGTATTTACCTTAAAAACCGGCAGGAAGGTAACGTTCAGGTTTGTTCGGATACCTGCAGCTGACGTTGAAAGTATGACCTTCGTAAACCAGGAGAACAATGGACGAGATCAACTTGCTCTAACCAGGGAGTCTCTGAAATCCATTATCCAGACGATTAAGTTTCAGCAGTTCTTCCCCTGTATTGGTATTAAGCAAGGTGAAAAGATTGAGATACTGGATGGTTCAAGACGGCGAGCCTCAGCGATTTATATCCGCACAGGCCTTGATGTCATGGTTACCGATGAACATTTATCAGCTGATGAAGCTCGCCAACTGGCTAAAGATATCCAGACAGCTAAAGAACATAATCTTCGGGAAATCGGCCTGAGACTGATAGCTCTTAAAGAGTCCGGATTCAATCAAAAGGAAATTGCTGAACTGGAGGGGTTATCTCAGGCTAAGGTCACCAGGGCGCTGCAGGCGGCGGCAGTACCGCAAGACTTGATTGCTCTGTTCCCGGTTCAGTCGGAGTTGTCATTTAGTGACTATAAAATTCTTTTAGAAGTTAACGAAAAACTCAGTGAAAAGGGCTTAACGCCTGAAGAACTCATTCAGTCTGTCTCAGATCGGCATAATGCAATTTTAAGTGATTGCGAGCGACCAGAAGACGAACAGAAAGCCAGTATACTGAAGCTGATTTCTCAGGCATCTCAGGCATTGATAGCGCCACCTCCTAAGGAAAAGTCAGTGATTTCCCCACTCTGGACCTTTGAAGAAAAGGACAAGTTCGCGCGCAAGCGTGTGAAAGGGCGCACGCTGACTTATGAGTTTAGCCGTATGTCAAAAGTGGTTCAGGATGAACTGGACAAGGCTATCAATGAGGTCCTTGAAAGAAATTTGAGTCAATAATTTCGCCATGGCGATTTCACATCTAACTTATTGTAATTAATAAGTTTAGGTTGAGAATTTCAAGGTGAAATCGCCAAAGTTTTACGCCAGTTTCGCTTCAGGAATATCTGACCATCGTGTCGTATAAGCAGGAGAAAGCATCTCCCGTTTCATCTGCCATTCCGGGGCAATGCCCCGCCCCGCAAACCATACTTTACCCAGCCCTGAGTGGTTGATCCCGTCCAGAACCTTCATCAGCTCAGCACTGTGAGGGCGTGGCGGGCGTTCGTCGAACAGTTGCAGCTGCGAAACGCCGGAGCCGGTGAAGTCATTCAGCATAACTCCGGCTTTGGCATACCGGTGCTCATCCCTCCAGATACGCTCCAGAGCCGTTGTGGCGGCTGCAATGATGTCCCTGGTGTCCTGAGTCGGGGTAAGCAGTTTTTCCGTGGCCACGTTGCCGTAGTACGGCTCTTTAGCGGCGAACGGGGACGTTTTGATGAAAACGGAAATATGCCGGCAATACTGGCGCTCTTTACGCAGCTTTTCAGAGGCCCGCTCTGCGTGCTGGCAGATAGCCTGGCGGAGCGACTCGAACTCAGTGATCTTCACGCCAAAACTGCGGCTGCACACAATTTGCTGTTTAGTCGAAGGGGCTTCCTCAAGCGAAAGGCAGCTTTCCCCGTTCAGTTCACGTACCGTTCGCTCAAGGACCACAGAAAAATTTTTGCGGATGAAGGCCGGGTTCGTCAGAGCCAGATCGAGTGCGGTCTTTATGCCCAGCACATTCAGCTTGCGTGCAATACGGTTACCCACCCCCCATATTTCTTCAACTGGCTGCAGTGAAAGCAGTTTCCGCGTTCTCTGCGGATTTCCCCTGGTCAGAGCGAGTACGCCACGAAACTGTTTCCACTCTTTTGAGGCCCACTGGGCTGATTTTGCGAGAGTTTTCGTTGGTCCGGCGCCCACGCCAATGGTCAGGCGGGTACAGTCATACACGTGCTGACGCAGCTGCCGGCCGAAGTCCTCAAGCCCCATACAGTGCTCCACGCCGGTCAGGTCGAGGAACATCTCATCAATGGAATACTGTTCCACCCTGGGGGCCAGTTCCTCCAGGCAGTTCATCACGCGCGCCGACATCGAGGCGTAAAGTTCATAATTACTTGAAAAAGAATATATTTTTTCCGGGTACCTTTCGTTTTTTATCTGAAACCACGGAGTTCCCATTTTGATCCAGGGCTTCGCCTCGGCACTGCGAGCGATTACGTTCCCGTCGTTGTTGCTCAGGACGACTATCGGCTTTCCTTTCAAATCCGGGCGGAAAACACGTTCACAGCTGGCATAGAAGCTGTTCACATCGGCCAGGGCAAACATCAGTACATCTCCCTCGGGCGGTGGATGATATGCGTGACGACGCCAAAGATATCCAGCTCGTCGGGATCAGGATAAATCGGCGACCAGGAGGCATTCATGGGCTGCAGCGTCAGTCGCGGCGTCAGCAGAAGCCGTTTCACCGTAAACTCCCCCTGTACGCTGGCGACAACGATATCGCCGTGCCGCGGCTTTTCAGCACTGTCCACAACCAGCAGATCGCCATTGTACAGACTGCCGTCGGCCATGCTGTCTCCGCTGGCACGCAGGTAGTACGTCGCGCTCGGATGCCGTATGCAGTAATCATGGAGATCCAGATCGGACTCGACATAGTCAGCAGCAGGGCTGGGAAAACCGCAGCTGGCCAGATCGGCAAACAATGGATGGGCCTGTGGCGGGAGTTCTTTCCCGGTGCTGAAAAGTTGTAGCTTCATCTTTCCTCCTGACACTCTAATTTCACTGGTTATACATACAGTATATTTAACAGCATGACGATAATCCAGATCGCATGCCTTAAGAACATTTTGAGTAAATAAAGGTGTTCAAAATGCTTAAATTAATCATTTTGATATTTTTATATTGCTCATATTGAGAAATATTACTTTGATTTTTTCATTTTGCTCGTATAATTGGTATCAAATTGAGTGTAATTAACGGAGCATATTGATGAATATTTACTGCGATGATGGTTCAACTAATGTTAAGCTGGCATGGTTTGAAGGAGATGAGCTTCAGACCCGGGTTTCTGCGAACTCCTTCCGTCATGGCTGGAAAGTGGCGGAATTCAGTGCGGCAACGTTCAACTATCAGGTGGGTACGCTGAAATACACCTGGGACAGCGTCAGCCGGGATGCCATCCCGACAACAAACGTGGAATATCAGTACGGTGATCTCAACCTGCTGGCCGTGCATCATGCGCTGCTGAACAGCGGACTGGAGCCGCAGCCGGTGAGCCTGACCGTGACGCTGCCCCTGAGTGAGTATTACGACGGGGACTGCCAGCGGAACGAGGAGAACATACGACGCAAACGGGAAAACCTGATGCGTGAGCTGGTTCTGAATAAGGGCAGGGCATTTACCGTAACGGACGTGAAGGTGATGCCGGAATCACTACCGGCGGCGTTCTCCCGTCTCGCGGAGCTGAAGCCCGGCCCCGCGGAGACCACCCTGATTATCGATCTCGGTGGCACCACGCTCGATGCCGGTGTGATTGTCGGCCAGTTTGATGATATCAGTGCGGTGCACGGTAATCCGTCTGTCGGCGTGTCACAGGTCACCCGCGCAGCTGCAGGCGCGCTGCGGGCGGCAGACAGCGAAACCAGCGCCCTCATCGCTGACACTATCATCCGCAACCGCAATGATCGTCAGTATCTGCAGCGTGTGATCAACGATGCCGGTAAAATCGACGAGGTTCGGAACAAAATAGCAGAGGCGATCACTTCCCTGGGGGCGCGTGTCACCAGTGAGCTGACGGCCTTCAGGAACGTTAACCGGGTATTCCTGGTCGGGGGAGGGGCTTCCCTCATAGAAGAAGCTATCCGTCAGGCCTGGCCTCTGGCTCCTGACCGTATCGAGGTTATCGGCGATCCGCAGATGGCGCTGGCCAGGGAGATTGCCCTTTACAATAAAGAGGACTAAACGTGCCGGACGGCCAGTATTCTTTCTATCTGCACAGCGACGATCGCACCGACATCGCGGCAATGGCAACCATCAGCACCATCTCACAGCCCCTGCGCGGTGAGTTCATCCGTACCGCCGCCACCGCCGGGGCGGTGGTATACCAGGTGGATGCCCGTTTACCGGCGCTGATCCCGGTGTTCTTTGCCGGGCAACTGAGCGCTGTCCGCCTTTGCGCCGTGATGGCCCTGGTCTCCGGAACCTGGTCCTCACTCACCGGCCTTCCGGATGAGCCCGAAAATGGTGAGGCTGCTCTGCCTGTGTCACCGGAGACAGAATACCAGCGCCGGCGTTACACCCTGACGCTTCAGAATGGCCGGAGTGGGGAACGGGTGGAAAGTGTGCTGACGGAAGCGTCATCCCGTCTGCGTGGGGATCTGCTGAGAAACCTGATTATCACCGGTCTTGCCCTCCACACGACGGCGCCGGAACTGCCGCGCCTGCTGGCCAGTATGCCGGTACCGCCCACCTCGGTCAGTGAGCTGCAGGCACTGGTTCAGCAGATGGCCGGCACCGCTGACGTGAACAGGGCTGCAGCTGCAGTACCGGATACGCCGGCAGCATCTGCCGCGCCGGTGTCCGGGTCGGATACCCGGGAAATAAAGAAAAATATGCGGCGTGCATTCGGTGACTAAAATCAAAAACAGATCTTGTAATATACAGAATTAAATGGTTTTCATCCCCAGGGAGGTTCTCATGTCACCAGGATTCAGAAATGTGCTCCGTCTCGCCCGCATTCCCGTCGACAGCAGTGAACCGGTGCGCAGAAAATTTGGCAGCCGGCTGATTGGCATTGTGACGGTATGTCTGCTTCCGCTTCTGGTTTTCGACGTTCCGCAGTGGGTTTTCATTTTGTCGCAGGTCATCTGGGGGGCGGGCGTCTATATTGGCCTGTCCCTGGCCGGGGATAAATCCCTGAACCGCTGATATAAACTTTCCGGTTGTTCAAAAAAAGAACAGGCGTGGTGGCGTCTGTTCTCCCGCACTTCTCCGTCCTTTGCCTTCAGGTTATCCACAATCTTAAGCCCCGGATTTGTGGACAGGTATGCAGGTAATTCCCCGTTCGCCTGGAGTTAACGCAAGCCTGCCGGACGCTGCCAGTGTCTCGCGTTCGGTCTGGTACGGGACGGGCGGTTTTTCCGCTCCGGCCCGGCGTCGTTGAGAGTGTACGCCAGTCCCTCGCCCTTTTAAGGAACGCCCTTCAAGCCGCTTTCGCGGCATATCCTTGCCGTCCAAAAGACGGACGGCTGCGGTATTCCACGGTCGGCCTGACCCGTGACCGGACGCGATGAACAGGCAGCGTGCGGCAGGGAACGGTATCGCGGTGATGCCTCCTGCCCCCTCAGACTACAGGAGTGCTGCCATGTCCAGATTCATTCTCGGGAACTGTATTGATGTGATGCGCGGATTCCCCGACCGTGCCGTGGACCTTATTGTGACCGATCCGCCTTACCTCGTCGGTTTTAAGGACCGTCAGGGCAGACAGATTGCCGGGGATGTGACGGACGAATGGCTGCAACCGGCCACGCTGGAGATGTACCGCGTCCTTAAAAAAGACGCACTGATGGTGAGCTTCTACGGCTGGAACCGTGTGGACCGCTTTATGGCCGCGTGGAAGGCGGCAGGATTCTATGCCGTGGGCCAGCTTGTGTTCACCAAAAACTATGCCTCCAACCGTCGTAACGCCAGGGCCCGACGCGGATTTGTGGACTACTGCCATGAAGGGGCTTATGTCCTTGCCAAAGGCCGCCCCGTGCCGCCCCTTAAACCGCTGCCGGATGTGCTGCCCTTCCCGTATACCGGTAATACCCTGCATCCGACGCAGAAACCGGTGGAGGCGCTACAGCCGCTGATTGAGTCATTCAGCGCCCCGGGCGCGATTGTTCTCGACCCGTTTGCCGGAAGCTGTTCGACCTGCGTCGCTGCATACCGTGCCGGACGCCGCTATATCGGCATCGAAATGCTGGCGCAGTACCACCGGGCCGGAACCGAACGACTGGCCGCCATGCACCGGGCCGTCAATACCCCGGCGGCGAACGATGAATGGCTCCCGGAGGCCGCGTAATGAATTACGACGGACACGAAGCCCTTCGTCGCGATATGGCCGGGCTGGCGAACAATCTTTGCGACCTGAAAACCACCCTGAAAGTGCTGGAAGACACGTACCACTACCGGTACGACGGACTGGCGGAACGGCTTGCCGGTATCAGTCTGCGACGTCTCAGCGTCCTGATGGATGAGGCGTTCAATATCGCCCTGATGCTCGATGAAAGCTTTCTGGAGTGAGGAGAGAACATGTACGGAACCCGTGAAGATCTTTGCAGGATGCTGAATGAGCAATATCCCGCAGAAACCCCGCTGAACCTGATTATCTGGACCCCGGCGGATATTGAAGCACTGGCTGACGGGATGGAATATTCCTTTTCAGAACAGGACGTAAGGGCAGTACTGGAACGCATGGACGCTATACCGGAAGAACAACGGCTTGAGTCGGGCGTGTCAGCCGGCCTGGTGATGGCACTGATAGACCAGGTGAAAGAGAACGGGCAGAGGGTGACTGTGCCGGTTGACCTGCTTGAAACCCTGCTGATTACCGCCGAACAGGCATTGTGGGACAGGGAATGGACCGCACGGGATCGCAATCAACCGGTGCCGGAAAGCGTCATGCGCCGCCTGGCGGATACAGCGAAAGTGCGCGTATTACTGAAAAGCTGACAGCAGAACGCCCCGCCACGCTGCGGGGCGATATACCCCGGACAGAGACGATAATGTTGAAAAATGAAACCCTTAACGCGCTTATTCTGCGTCACGGCGACCGGATGCTGCGCCAGGCTGGCTGGCCCGACGCTGTTGATATGGTGCCCGTCGCCCCTGAAACCGTACCCGGCTGGCTTGCCGCCTGCGGCTCTCTCAGTGGCGTGGAAATCCTCACGCTTACGGAACAGCTTTGTCAGCCGCTGACGTATGGCCGGGCAGCGTTGTTGCTCGCCAGCGCCCGGCGGCTGGCGGGAACTCCGGCTCGTCTGCATCTCTTTCCGGTGCAGGCATATCCGCATCCGGAGCGGCTGGCTGACTGTCAGGTTATCCGCCTGCCTTACGCTCAGGAGTGGCTGACGGCGGCGGAATGTGACGATCTGCTGGCCTTCCTGAAAGCCTCCCTCACGCAGATATCGGAAATCGTCCACCGGGATACGAAGCGCATCGCCGCCGCGCTGACGTCGTCCGTCAATCCCCGTCTGATGGACAGGCGGATCGGTGACTGGCGCTTGCTGGCCGTGGAGTATGATCATGATAACTGCCTGGACGAAGACGAAACCGACAGGCTGGATCAGGTCCTTGATGCCATTCTTATTCGCGATGCGCGATTCTGCCCGGTCCTGCTCACCCTGGTTAACGAGCGGGAGGAAACTATCAGGAGCGCAGGGGTTATCGCTGATCAGCTGCGTTTTACGGACACGCCGGTCCGGCGCTGGTTTGATCGCCGGGTTTTAAGGGAAATGGTGAGAGAGGCCCGCGCCAGCAGAACTCAGGAGTGACAGCCCGGAGCGTCAGGGGAGGGGGACCCTCCCTTGTCAGCCTGCCGGCACAGGAGGAGTGGTGCGATAAGGATGTAGCCGTGCCGGCTCCGCGTCCACCCGGCCCGGTTTCCGGGCCTTTTGGGTGAACACAACCCTCTGTTATCGCCGTGCCGTGTGCTGGCTGTGCCGTGCCTTCACTGTAGCCCGGCAGCCGCAGAGGCTGGAGTTCGCTGGCGCACCCATCTCCGGATAAGGAAGTCGCCGGCTTGCTGTTGCCGCCGGCTCCGCTTCACCCGGCCCCATCCCTCCGGTCTGTGGCCTTATTCCTGCGTCTGTCGCGTCGCGACATCTGCTTCCGCTTTTCTCCCTGTGGTCGAAAAACGGGGGGAGAAGCCCTGTATTCAACCTCCTGCATCGCGACGGGTAGTGCCGTGCCTTCACTTTAGCCCGGCTGCTGCAGATGCAAGGGTTCGCTGACGCCGCCATCCTCGCCCGGTCGCAGTTTTTTTATGATGCTCGCCGTTCTTCCCGTCGTTTTCTCGCTCAGGTTTCGCTCGAAAACCGTCCAGACCCGCTTCGCGCTTTATCTGCGCTGCGGCCTCCGGTGTCGCCCCTGCATCTTCCGCTTTCCGCCGGGCTGACGTGTCGGCACGGCACAACCCGGTGCCGCAGTCCATGTGATTACGGAGGTTTTACCATGCAGTATGTGACAACACGCCCCGTCCTGAATGTTGAAGAGTGTGACCGCCTGTCTTTTATGCCCTACCTGTTCGGCACGGATTTTATGCTCGCAGAATTGCAGGTGTATGCGCTGGCGAAACAATGGATGCCTGAATACAGCAGTGAGTTCTGGCACTTTATCCGGCTGCCAGAGGGCGGCGGTTACATGATGCCGGATTGTGGCCGGGTTCATCTGTTCAACAGTGAAAACTGGTTTGATCGCATGGTCAGCGCCGACGCGGCGGGCATTATTCTGACCAGCCTGGCGATTAATCGCCGTCTGGCGGCCCATCATGACAGCTGTAACCCGGCACTGACTCGCCTTTATATGCTGCGTGATGCCCAGCTCTGGAATCACATTACCCTTCACCCGGAATGCAACGCCATTTACGCCGCGCTGGACTGATTAACGACCGGGGCGGCCATGCCGCCCCGCAGGGAGACGAAAAAATGAATTCATCCATCACCACTCCGGCCATCTACGTGGGCACGTATCACCAGTACAACTGCGGCAGTATTTTTGGCAAATGGTTTGATTTAACCGATTTCGACGACGAAGACGAATTTTATGACGCCTGCCGGGCGTTGCATGCCGCCGAGGATGACCCCGAGTTTATGTTTCAGGACTGGGAAGGGATCCCGTCTCAGTTTGCCTCTGAATCCTCTGTTAAGTGGGCGTTTATCGAGGCATTCCGGCAGGCGCAGGACGAAGGACGCGCCGCCGCGTTTGTGGTCTGGGCGGAATATACCGGCGAGTGCGACTATGACGCCTTTGATGATGCGTATTGTGGCGAGGCTGAAAGCGAGGAGGATTTTGCTTATGGCTTTGTAGAGGATCACGGCCTGTTAAGCGAGGTGCCTGAATCCCTGCGCGTCTATTTCGATTATGAGGCTTACGCGCGGGATCTGTTCAGCAGCGGCTATGTCTTCCATGAAGGCTATGTATTCGGCAACTGATTACTATCCGGCGGGGAAGCCCGCCGGTTAAGGAGAAAGCACATGAAACTTGCACCACAAAGCCGCGATATCCTGCGACAGTACAAAGCCCTGATTAATGCCCGCCGCCGCGATGCCGGTCTGCGGGAACTGACCACTGCGCAGGTGATGGATGAAATCTGCGAATACATGACCTGCCAGTGTGCCGTCTGTATTGGCGGACACTTTATCTTACAGGGCGGCAAGGGCCAGTAAGCTCGATGGCAGGCGTCCGGGCCGGAGGGTGCCTGTCAGTCCGCGCGCAAAACCCTGGCAGGCTGCGCCTGCCGGAGAGAGACGTCGCCGCGCCTCCGGCGCCGGGCACTCTCCTCTTCGTTGTCAGCCGCTGTTGCCCGGGAATACGCGTATTATCAGGGATATCTTCCTGTAAAGCAGACCGGTGATACATATGTCAAAGTGGAATATCGCCTCTTTTCCAAAAGAGGAGCAGGACAAAGTTGCCATCGATAAGGTGGCCGCTGCCGTTGCCTGGCAGGAAAGGATGAACAAGCCTGTTGTGCCTGAGCTTGTTGAACGGGAACAGCCTGAACACCTGCGCGAATATTTCCATGAACGGCTCCGCGTACATCGACTGAACAGTCAGCAGCTGCCGCGCGCAAA
This sequence comes from Klebsiella quasivariicola, assembly GCF_002269255.1. Lineage (NCBI taxonomy): Bacteria > Pseudomonadati > Pseudomonadota > Gammaproteobacteria > Enterobacterales > Enterobacteriaceae > Klebsiella > Klebsiella quasivariicola. Next base: position 44,519 of record NZ_CP022825.1, read on the forward strand.
TGCACCCGAATATAATAAACCGGGCGATGATCAGCAGAATTGATATTCTTACAGTCAGTGTGTCCAGGGAGGGAAATCTGTGCGTATGTCTATGATGTTTGCTGCCGTGACGCTTTTAACCGGTATTAACCTGTTTTTTATTCCATTTCAGCCTGTTCCGGCCCTGTGGGGGGCTATCCTGGCCGTTGCTTTTGTTCTGATTAATGTCGTGGCGGATAAGCTGCGCCTATGGAGTGGCATGGCGTGGATTATCGTTGCCGGCATCATCATAACGCTGATGCTGCAGGGGAAAGAGCCGGGTGACGAATTTCGTGCCCTGATCACCGTTTTCGCTTTCCTGGCTTCTGCCTGGTACTGCGTTGTTCAGTACAGAAAAGAGAAGGGCGAATCTCAGTCCTGACCTGACCTGACCTGACCTGACCTGACCTGACCTGACCAGACCGGTACTCTCCATCTTGCTGCAGCTCTTCCTCTGTTTAACTTTCTTTTCACACAATCTGCCCCGGGGCCACCTTCGGCTCCTGACCCGCTGGCGCGGTTCAGTCGTCGAGCCACACTCCGCTAACCGCGAAAAGACGCGGTAAGCTCCGCCGAACCCGCTACGCGGTTTCGGGCCTGACGGCTAGTGTCTGATGTCTGAGGTCAACGGCAGCGCTTGCTGCGACCGTTCCGGTCGCGCCGCTTTCACCGTGCCGGCGATAAAGCTGCCGGCACTCTGCAGGGCAACGCCGTTTCGCGCCCGCGCGTTCCGTCGTTGCGGCGGGTGCCTGCTCCTTTCCCCTGGTACCCGTATCACCCTTTTGAGTCCATTCGCCCGGGCTGACATAGCCACAACCTGTCGCATTGGCTGTCCAGGGTGTAATGAACAGTCCACAAAACTTTTTGCATGGAACCGCAAAAACTTTTGTGTCCTGCCCCGGACAGATGCGTCAGGCCGTGGCGTCTTTGCCCTTGCGGCGAACGGCTCTCAAACGGGTGAAGGTTATATCCAGGGGCTGGTTCAGCAGGTCCCCGCACAAAGTCAAAACCGCGGCCCCGGCAACTCAACGGGTGATGGTTTTTAAAGACAAAACAACAGAGTAAGGAGATTCATCATGGCAGCACGTGGCGTTAACAAAGTCATTCTGGTCGGACATCTGGGACAGGACCCGGACGTTCGTTACATGCCCAACGGGGGCGCAGTGGCCAATCTGACGCTGGCCACGTCTGAAACATGGCGTGACAAGCAGACGGGAGAGATGCGCGAAAACACCGAGTGGCACCGTGTTGTCATGTTCGGCAAGCTCGCGGAAGTGGCGGGCGAATACCTGCGTAAAGGCGCGCAGGTCTACATCGAGGGCCAGCTGCGCACCCGCAACTGGCAGGACGATGCCGGAGTCACGCGCTACGTCACCGAGGTGCTGGTCGGCCAGAACGGCACCCTGCAGATGCTCGGCGGCCGCCGTGAATCCGGTGAGCCTGAGAGCGCCGCGCCGCAGAGTCCTGCCACCCCGGCACAACCTGCTCAGGCCCCGGCTAAATCCCCGAAAGCGAAGGGCGGTAAGAAAGGCCGTCAGGATGCGACTCCGTCTCAGCAACCGCCTCAGCCACTCCCGGATGATTTCCCACCAATGGATGACGATGCGCCCTTTTAAACCATGATGAACACGCCCCGTTCAGGCGGGGCAGAGAAGGAGAAACATATGGACCATAACGTTTTGTCCCCGCTTGAATCCATGCCGGATGGCACGTTTACCCGCGAGCAGGCTCAGATTGTCGCCGCGCAGTATCAGAATGTGGCGATTGAAGATGACCAGGGGACCCATTTTCGCCTTGTCGTCCGTCATCAGGATGACGGCAGCATGGTCTGGCGCGTCTGGAATTTTGAACCGGGCGGTGAGGACCTGATGAACCGCTATATCCGGGACTACGGAGTACGCAAAACGCAATAAGCCGTAAGAGGTGCCGGGCAGATGGGCCTGCCCGGCAGACATTAATCAATATCGGAGAGAAATTAATTATGTCAGTGACCGAGTCTAAAGCAAAAGCAACGGTTAAAACCAGCAAAAAAACGGTGAAACCTGCCGAAGCCGCCGCCCTCAAAGCCGCGCTTGAGGCTGCTCAGATTGAAATGGTGCCGCTGTCGTCGCTGGTCAAATCCCCGCTGAACGTTCGCACTATCCCCTATCCGGCTGACAGTGTCCGGGAGATGGCTGACTCCATCATGGCGATCGGCCTGATCCAGAATCTGGTGGTTCACTCGCTGCCGGACGGTATATCAGGTGTGGCTGCAGGTGGCCGTCGTCTTGCCGCCCTGCAACAGTTGCTCAGCGAGCAGTGTATCGATGCCGGATATCCGGTTGTCGTCAAGCGTGTCAGTGACGACCTGGCGGTGGTCGCCTCGATGGTCGAGAACGACAAGCGTGTGGCCATGCACCCGGCAGAGCAAATCAGCGGGTTCCGTACCCTCTCAGAACAGGGGAAAACCCCGGTGCAAATCGGGGACCAGCTGGGCTACAGTTCCCGTCACGTTCAGCGCATGTTGAAGCTGGCAAGCCTCGCCCCGGAACTGATTACCCTGCTGGCAGAGGACAAACTCGACGTGGAGCAGTGTCAGGCCCTGAGTCTGGAGAGCGACCCGGCACGTCAGGTGCAGGTGTATGACCAGGTGAAAACCTCATACGGCAGCACACCCGCTCACCTGCTGAAGCGGGCCATCACGGATACGGAAATCGCCGTAACCCACTCCCGCTTCGTGTTTATCGGTCGTGAAGCGTATGAGGCCGCCGGGGGCGTGGTGCGTGAGGATCTGTTCAGCGCCCAGGAGGGAGACGGAACGGCGGACGGGGTACTGGTTGAGCGTCTGGTTCAGGAGAAGCTGGCGGCGGCTGCGCTGGTCATCGAACAACAGGAAGGCTGGTCATGGTCACTGGCTCGTGAGGGATCCGTCAGAAACTACGGCGATGACCGCGAGCATTATCTGGTGCTGCCGGCGCCGGAGGGGGAATTCAGCGCTGAGGAACTGCAGCGTCTTGATGAACTGTACGCCACGATGGAGGCAACGGAAACCTTTGAGGATGAAGCCGCGATTCAGGTGCTGATTGATGAGATTGAAAATGCGGCATCGGTTCGGGCGTGGACACCGGAGCAGAAAGCGGCCTGTGGCGTGGTGGTCAGTCTGTATGACGGTGAGCTTTGCGTCCAGCGTGGTGTGCAGAAGAAGAGCCAGACGGCGGCATCTGACGGCGGGGAGCACGGTGGCGAACAGGCTTCTGTGCATGTGGTCACCCGCAGTATGCCGGATGCAGCAGAGGGTATCAGCGTGCCGCTCCTGAAAAAAATGTCTTCAGAAAGGACACTGGCGGTTCAGGCCGAACTGGTTAAGCAGCCACAGAAAGCCGTGGCCCTGATGGTCTGGCGGCTGTGCAGCTGCGTGTTCGACTACTGCACCACCACCCGGCACCCGTTTGTCCTGCGCCTTGAGGTGCATCACAGCGGCCTGACCAGTGAAGCCCCGACCGGAGAGGAAGGTCAGGCATGGCGGTATCTGATGCAGGAGAAAGCCCGTCTGGAAGCCCTGCTGCCGGAGGGCTGGCAGAAAGATTTCACCACCTTCTTCACCCTCGACGGACAGACCCTGATGTCGCTGATGGCCTTCTGTACCGCCTGTTCCGTCGATGGCGTCCAGACCCGTGAATGTGGCCATACCCGCCGCAGTGACCTCGATGGCGTGGAGGCGGCGCTCGGGTTCCATCTGCGCGACTGGTGGCAGCCGACAGCGGATAACTTCCTCGGGCTGCTCAGCAAGGCCCAGATTGTGGCGGCACTGAAGGAGGCCGGGCTGACCGGAGCCGCCTCGGATGCCGAAAAAATGAAAAAGGGTGATGCTGCCAGCCATGCTGAACAGTGGCTCTCCGGCTCCCGCTGGGTACCGGGCTGGATGCAGTCCCCGGATGCCGCAAAGCCGGACGATGCACATGCTGCCCCGGACACTGACAAACCGACTTCCCACGCTGCCTGATAACGGAGACGCCGCCCTGCGGGGCGGCGATAAGGAGACTGAAAATGAAAACGTTACTGACTCTGGATGTTCTCAAAACTATGTCCGCTGACGAGCTGGAAGACTACCGTGCAGCCGGTGAAGATTTTCGCCGGGAGCTGAGCCACGCTGTCATGCGCGATCTGACCTCACCGTCCGGCTGGTCCGTGAATGCCGAGTACCGGTGCGAATTTGGGGGCTTTTTCCCGGTGCAGGTCCGCTTTTCTCCGGCCCATTGCCATTTTGATGTCGCTGTCTGCAGCCCCGGAGAGTTGAGTGACCGCTGGATGCTCGTCTTTGTGACACGTGCTGGCCAGCCGTTCTCTGTTGTTCGCAGCATGGAAGAATTTAACCCGGCGTTGATCTCCCACACGCTGGCATTGATAGCGTGTCTCGATACTGACGGATATTCCTGCGCCAGTATCATCAGCACGCTGGAACAGGAGGGCGCACAATGATCCCTTCGTCCCGTTCCCTTGTCACCCTGCAGCCTGCCCGACAGGCTGCGCTGCAGGCCATCATGGCCGTGGAGAATGCCCGCCAGCGCGGTGCTCGTCTGTCTGCAGCGCCACACGTGCGTACCTTCCTGCGCCTGCTGGCCGGGAACAGCCGTATGAACACGACCGTGGCGCAGCGCATTCCCGGCCTGAACTGGGACCCGAAACATCGTCTGAGCAGTCTTAAACAGGTGGAAGAGGCGCTCGATGCACTGATTGCCAGTCACGGGGAGTGCTGTCCGCTGCCGCTGCCGGTTGATGTTCAGGCCGAACTGTTCCCCGAGGTGCAGCACAGCCGGACTGAGCGCCGGAAACAGCGCAGCAGCCTCGCCTTTACCCGTAAGATGCGTCGGGAAGAACGCGCATTGGCGCATCACTGGCGGTTACGGCAGAACCTGCTGGGACAGGCCGTCACGGAGCTGAATTTCCAGTCACCGGAGACGGTCAGCAGCTGGTACCGCCGGTGGAGCGACGAGTTTGACGCGCGTGAGCTTGCCCCTGCCTTCTGGCACTGGCGATCGCGATATGCCTCGCTGGCCTCTCTGGACTGGCTGCGGGATGCCGGGGAGCCGCTGTGTGGTGTCATCCATGAAATCAGCTTCATTGTGAGAGAGACGCCGGAGTCTGTGCGTCAGGCAGAACGCTGGCAGGTCCCGAACAAGCTGACACACCGGAGCCACGGATGAAGTGGCGCTATTCCCTGCGCTGGAAACTGCCGCACAGGCCCTGCCCGGGTCCACTGGAGCTGGTTTCCGTTGTCGTGGAGGCTGGGCAGGCGGCACCTGAAGAAGTGATGTCTTGCTGGGTGGCGGGCGCGGGATATGCGGTATGCGTGGATTTTCTCGACGAGAGGCAGATTAAGCGATGGAGCGACGAGCGGAAAGCCGCCGCCCGCCACCGGAATCTGGTGCGCCGCATCAACAGGATTGCGCCCTTGTTTGCCGACGAGCTGATCGAGCGGGAGCTTGAGAGCAGACCCGGGTATTTTCGCGGCAAATCAGAACGATGATGGCGCGATGCCTGGTCAGTATGGCAGCGGGTAAGGTATACTGGCGGTGGCGCTTGAGGCTTTTTGCCTCATGACGTGAAGGTGGTTTGTTACCGTGTTGTGTGGCAGAAAGCAGAAAGCCCCGTAGTTAATTTTCATTAACCCACGAGGCCACCTGTATGCCTAGACAACATCAGGATAGCCTCTTAGATGCCGCGAGGCAAGGAGAAGAAGGCCATGAAACTGCCGCGAAACACTCTGCTCGGGTGCGTATTAATAGTGTGCCTCACACTGTTGATATTCACTTACCTCACCCGGAAATCACTATGTGAAATCCGGTACAGGGACACGAACAGGGAGGTGGCGGCTTTTATGGCTTACGAATCCGCTAAGTAGCTAACCCCGGCGGGGGGGAACCCCCGACATTAAGGGGAGATGATGTCTGACATGCCTGAAGCGCCTTTATGAAGGGGTTGCCGGTTCGCCGGTAGCCCCTTTTTCCTGATTACAGGAAAAAAAGCCCGCACGACAGGCGGGCAAAATGCTTTCACCTACCTACAACACGGATTCAATGAATCGCAAGTCACATTAACCTCCTTCATTCACCGTAACACCCTGTCATCAGTCTGAAAAAAAGAGTGATTGATTGTGAACATTTGGGTTCTGGTGATAAGTTCGCTCTGTACCAATACTTCTCGCCTGCTTTTTTTGCAGGCCTTTTTTTGTTGATTATGTATGACATCTGTCATACAGTTGATTGTGTAATGAACAGCAATTGTTCCACTTAACTCAGTGAGGCGAAGCGCAGTCGCGGGTGAGCCAAAGGAGAGCCAGCATGAACTTCACGATAAAATCCCGTAAAACCGGCGAAATTTTCAGTTTTTACGCACCCGACAGTGGTGGCTATGTTCACCTGGAGTCCCCGGGACGCCCAGGTAGCACAGGTGCTCAGATTTGCCGTGGGGGAGGGTTTATGGGGAGTACGCTTTACTGTGACGCTTCTGAGGACGATCTTGCCAGTGTTGCCCGTAAATGGTACCGACAGTTCGTGAGGGAGCGGCGCAAATTCTTAATTATGTCGGGCCAGTATTCTGAGGATAACCAGTGAAAAAAGAGATCTCCCGCAACCCCTCTTTCACGCCTTCGCCTAAGCTGCGAGCACATCTGAACTCCCACAGGGAAGGGGTGACTGAACGGCTGAATAATATCTTTGATCGCTATGCGCATCTGGTTCGCGCCTGTGCCCTTCCTCTCGATGACGACGAAACACAGGTTCTGCTTAATGTTCTGAATGGCTCCGTTGTGGAACCCGCCTTTATTGAATATCTGGCTCAGGAAATTCGGGACTCGGATGATTATCTGGAAGGGATACCCGCAGCTAAATCACTGTACGAAAAGTGTCAGTCAGCGACCTATCCGCAATTGCTGGCCACCGTCGAACGCCTGGAACGATAAGAAAGGCATAACAACACTGGACCCCTTCGGCTCCTGGCCAGCTGCGCTGTCCAGTCGTCGAGCCACACTCCGCCAGGGCAGCTGCTGCGCACCTGCCGGGCTCCGCCGAACCCGCTACGCGGTTTCGGGCCTGACGGCTAGTGTCTGATGTCTGAAGTCAAGGTCAACGGCAGCGCTTGCTGCGACCGTCCCGGCCGCGCCGCTTTCACCGTGCCGGCGAAGGACTGCCGGCACTCTGCGGGGCAACGCCGTTTCGCGCCCGCGCTCTTCGTCGTTGCGGCGGGTGCCTGCTCCTTTCCCCTGGTACCCGTATCACCCGTTTGAGTCCATTCGCCGGGGCTGAGACAAGCACAACCCGTCTTGCTGTCCAGGGGACGGCAGAGCCTTTCGCAATAAATTTTTCGCCGCCATTCCGCTGCCGCTTCATTAGACCGAAAAAAATTTCCCGCTCACCCCCGGACATCTGCACCGGGCCGTGCTCGTTTACGCCCTTGCGGCGAACGGCTCTCAAACGGGTGAAGGTTATATCCAGGGGGCAGGTTCAGCAGGTCCCCGCACAAAGTCAAAACCGCGGCCCCGGCAACTCAACGGGTGATGGTTTTAAAAGGCAGAAAAACAGACAAAGGAGAAAGCTGGATGAGCACACAAAACGTCAACGTAAAACCCTCCACCAAAGAAAGCACAACCCTCCGGACTGACGGTTTTGTGCGCAACATTCATTCCCGAAACCCGTTCGATGTTATCCGCGCCGATGTAGTGCTGGAACGTATCGAGAAAAAGGCTGGTCGGAGCTGCGGGATGCATTACGAGCTGTATCAGGCCCATCTGCTGGGTGGTGCGCTGGATTATCTGGATGCGCTGCCGTTGAAAGACCGTCCGGTGTTAATGGGCGCTGCGGCAAAGCGCGGCTATCTGCTGACGCTAGCCGAAGAGGAACGCGCGCTGGAAGCACGGGATGTACTGATGAGTGAACTGGCGGCAAACGACTGCTGAGAAATAAACACGGATGGCGGCGTATCGCTGCCATCCCTTAAAGACCAGAGGTAACGCAAAATGAAAGTATACGGCCATCAACACTCATCAGAGGCTTTCTCCCGGGAAACTTCCCCATCCTGTTTTGAACCAAAAGCGGAAAAGGTGATCGCTTTTCATGGAAAGGATGCCAGTTACGCCTATAACGTGCTGGCCGATCTGAAAGCCGCAGGTGCTTCATATACGCGCCGGAATATCATCGCCGATATGTTCCGCCGTCTGGGTGTGGAATGAGGTCTGGGCAATGGAACACGTGAAAGGAAAAATCCAGCAGGGGGCAGGGAACGCCTATTTTGCAGGGATGCAGTGGCGCGGTATTACACTTGGACACGCCGATGCTGCAGCGCTTAACCAGTTTGATATCGATATCAGCAAAGCTCAGGCACCCGAAGCACGCACCTGGTTGCTTCAGAACAAAGCAGAATTCATCGCTCTGATCCTGGGCATTGAAGTCGTAAAGGTCGGGTAGTGAGAAGCTAGCTAACTTAGCTCTTGAGCTAAGTTAGCTTTTGAGCTAATGTGTGCACATACGGACTAGAGATTACATCCATGTTCACAGTCATCTTTCATGATGAAGCTGAAAAAGAGTTTACGGCTCTGCCTGCTGCCATTCGTGCAAAAATGGCCAGGCTACTCATGAAGCTGGAAGCAAACCCTCGCCAGCTACGCGAGCCAGATACCAAGCCGCTTGGAAACGGCCTTTTCGAAATACGTACAATGGGGGCAGATATCGCCCGCGGAATCTGGGTATATCAGAGTGGTGAACGTATTTTTCTACTTCGGATCTTTATCAAAAAATCGCCAAAAACGCCCCCGGCAGAAATAGATCAGGCACTTCGCAGACTGGAGGAAATGCAGAATGAAATATAAAACCCTTAGCCAGGTTCATACCGAAGCAATGAACGATCATGAGTACAGCGCGGCATTCGAGGCAGAACAAGCCTCGGAGCTACTTCGGGAAACCTTAGCAACATGGAGAAAAGAAGCGGGTTTGACGTCGGCACAGGTTGCAGAACGTATGGGCATCAAAGCGCCTACTATCTCACGTATGGAGAAGAACGCTTCGCGAATGAGTATTCAGACGCTGGTTCGGTACGCCAGAGCCTGCGGTGTTAACTTTAAAATTCAGCAGGTTTGAATGATTAGCGATGCCAATAAAGCGGTGAATGACCTGGCGAGTATTGTCCCTCTGCCGGGTGGCAGTTCGTCCCGCAAAGATTACGAAGATGCACGTAAACTCGTTGAGTATCTTCTGGAACATGACCCGGACAGCCCGCTGGTTGATATACTGACTGCCCGCATTGATGCCTGGGAAAATAACGCGGTGGAATTTGAAGAATTTAATACGCGCATCGAAGCTGGTAAAAACGGTGTATCGTTGCTGCGGGTTCTTATGCAGCAACGCGGGCTTTCACAGTCCGATTTTGAAAACGAGATAGGCAAAAAATCACTCGTCAGCCGGATCCTCAGTGGTGAACGCAGTTTGACCCTTGATCACATGCGGGCGCTGGCAAATCGATTTCAAATCCCGGTCTCGATGTTTGTTGACTGATTCGGGAACAGAGCAGGCGAAGGGGGCATCGGTCCCCGTCTGGCCGCGCCTCGAAAGACCGCGCGCCTGCGGCGCCGGGAAAACCGGGCCGCGCTGACGCGCCGCCCGCATTTCCTTTCCGCGTCTTCCCTGTTTGCTGCCTGCTGTCTGCCTGCTTCCTCTTCTTCTCCCTGCTGTGATGTCTCTTTTTAACCCTTAAAGGCTTTAAAAGCACACCCGCACTGGACACCTTCGGCTCCCGGCCAGCTGCGCTGTCCGGTCGTCGAGCCACACTCCGCTAACCGCGAAAAGACGCGGTAAGCTCCGCCGAACCCGCTACGCGGTTTCGGGCCTGCCGGCTAGTGTCTGATGTCTGAGGTCAAGGTCAACGGCAGCGCTTGCTGCGACCGTCCCGGTCGCGCCGCTTTCACCGTGCCGGCGAAGGACTGCCGGCACTCTGATGGCGCCACGCCGTTCCGTCGTGTCGGGTGTGTTCATTCTCATCCCTTCCCCTGGTGAGTCATCTCTCGTCCGTTCCCCGGCGAAGGGCTGGTCGTAGCACCGCCGTGTCGTCACCCAAGGGGTAAATAAACTCCGCCAAAAACTTTTTGCCAGGGACCGCAAAAACTTTTTGTCTCCGCCCCTTGTTCTCCTCCTTACGACGTTGCTCCTTTGCCCTTTGCCGCCAGGGAACTCACCGAGAGATGGATTAACCACCAGACCAGAGGAAAAGCAGAATGAACACACAGAACGTCAACGTCAAAACCGCCACCAAAGAATCTACCGAAAGATGGGTTGAAAACCTTCTGGCCAACGCGATTAGCGAGCAAAAGAGCCTCCTGCTGCATCTGGTAGAGCTTAAAAACAAGCGTCTGAGAGAAAGCGAAAGAAGTGAACTGGTATGGGGCGCGTTGATGCGTATGGCTGATAACGTCCTGGGTGCGGGAGTGGTTGACTGGCACGCTGACGTTCTGCAGGTGCATTTCGGCGTTGCTCAACCATGGCTGCAGTCCCGGAAACTCGTTGAGCTTCTTTTTGGTGATACCGGTAAGGAAGCGTGGAATGACGCACGCAAATACATTGCTGACTCAATGCGCGCTGAACGCCATATGCCATGAATCTGCTTTTTTACCCAACATCTGGCGGTCCGGGGGCCGCCGGTGATCCACATAAGGAGAGATGTATGAACTTACACCTGATCGAATCCTCTGCAGTCCTGGGAATGCAGACCACCGCAGAGGCAGAACGTGCGTACTGGTTGAGTCGCCGTAACGATGCGGTGAAAGCACCGGAAGAAATCGACGTTCATGCCTTTCACGAGGCGCTGGGCCTGATGTATCCGCTCAACTGGTCAACAAGTGAGAACGGCGAGTGGGAAACGTTCATGCTGCAGGAGATGGTCTGCTGTGACGTGACAGAGATATACGCCCGCTACGGAGCCAGATATTTCCGGCTGCGGGATGTGTGCAACCTGAGCCATGCGCAGATTACAACGCGCATTAAGGAGGAATTTAACCTGTTCCGGAAATGAAAAAAGCAGGGAAAACCCTGCTTTATCCACGCCGTAAAAGTCGCGGTAACGATTTTTTCGGCTGTTCAAATTAACTTAGAGGTACATATGAACCTATCCATTCTTTCACCTTCCACTGAGGCTGTAAAGCCCCGTCGTCATCCACGTATCCAGCGAGACGATATTGCGGCCCAGGAGATTGATCCGGCGCTGAAAGCCTTCGGACGGCATATTGCCCGCAGTATTCGTAAGGGGCGCGGCGTTCATATCCCCGCGATGAACAACACCGCCTTCGGGCAGGTACTCCGCACACTTGAACTCAAACGCGCATGTAACTGATAAGGTGAGCCGCTCCTTCGGGAGCGGCAACAGCGGAGATAATGTTATGTCACAGCTGAGTTTTGCCGATGTGTTCAATCTGGCCAGAGAAACTGCGGATAACCGCCCTGTCATTCAGGCAGGGCAGCAGATCGCGGAAACGGTGCCCACGGTTCATCGTATGATGAGCGAGCAGTACAGCCGGGGCCGTTTTATCCGCGTATTTAAGGATACGGGCCGCCATCTGGGGCGCTGGGAAGTGTTCAGTGATTTTCTGTCGCTTGCCGCCAGCGAGCTGGATATGGCCCGGATACGAACGCCGGAGAGCATGGAGCACTGCCGGAAAATCTGCGCCCGGTACGAGGCCACCGACATCGCGAACATGCAGGAAATGTTCTGCCTGATGGTGTGTGCGCTGGAGGCGAAATTTCATGATTTTCTCGGTGCCATTTTCATGGAGCTTGAACTCGGAGATAACTTTCGCGGGCAGTATTTTACCCCGTATTCAGTGCAGTGTCTGATGGCGCGGATGCTGATGCCAGGCGTCAGAGACACTATCCGCCGGGAAGGGATTGCCACCGTCAGCGATCCGGCGTGTGGGGCTGCCGGGATGCTGATCGCCTATGCAGAGTGCCTGCTTGAAGCTGATATCAACCCCTCCATGCACATGTTCGGCAGCTGCATTGACATCGATCCGGTGGCGGCCGATATGGCATTCATCCAGCTGTCACTGCTGGGGATAGCGGCGGAAGTGGTGACGGGCAACACGCTCACGATGCAGATCCGGCGTGTGAGGTATACCCCGGTTTTCTACCTCAATGACTTTGAAAAACGACTGGCAGATCTGCGCCGGTTCAGGGCTATGCGGGACTTTATGCGCGGAATACAGGAGGCCGCGTAAATAACCGGAAGGGCAGGGGATAACCTGCCCGACTGCGTTGAAAGGCCGCAGCGCCTGTGGCGCTGAATAATACCGGCTGCGCTACGCGCCGCCCGTATTACTCCGGCGCGGTATTATCTCATCAATATTCTTTATTCATCTCTGTTACATCGCTTCCGCTATTCTGCTGTGTATCTCTTCCGCTATTTATCTCTGATGAAAGATTAAATAAATACTGACCCGGGCGTCGTCCCTGTCGGGACACGGCTGTCGTGAACAGAGCCAGCAAGCTGTCTCTGCCCTGTCGGGCTTCCATCCTGACGCAAATTCAAAATCTCGCTTGCTGCATCCTTATCAGGATGCGCCGCTCTCACCGTGGCGATAAATACCCGCCACTCCAGGGCCTGAACGTGAATCCGATAAACACCGGATTGACGTTCAGGGTTGTGCGCATTCTCACTCCTGCTCGATATCGCCCGGCTTCATTTTTCGCGGAGGGCTGCTTTTAGCATCAGCCGTGGAGGAAATAAAGGGGTATATAAACGCCGCGCGCCCCTTTATTTCCTCCCCGTCGGCTGCAAATTGCCCTTCGCCGCTCAGTGATGAAGTCGAACGATTTAATAAACCGCGAAGGAGAAAATCAGTATGCGCACAATGAAAGTCAACACCGCCACTCGTGAATCAGACGAACAGTTTAAAACAGATAAATATCTGCGCAGTGCCGTAACCAATGGTAAAGCTCGCCTGGATTTTATCCCGGAGCTCTTTTTTACGCCGTTAGCCGATACTATGGCCGCGAACTGGTTACGCCAGCATTCTGAATACGACGGCGGTTCCTGGTCTTACTGGGTTATTCCACAGGGTGTCGGCGGGAATATTGCACCCAACAGCATCCAGTTCATTACCACGCAGACCGGATATATCGCACCTGAAGGTGAGCAGCGTTACAGGATGTGCATCCCGGGAAATTATTTCGAAGGTGAGGTCAGCGCTGATGCAGCAGGCATTATTGCCACGCTGATGATTATGAACAGGCTGTCATGGCACGTGGCTGAAATGGGGCCGCAATATGACCAGATCTGCAGGCGACTGGTTTCACGGCAGGATGCACTGAAGGATTATATCAGCATTATTCATCATCCCGAACGGCATTTAATATGGCGGGCAATTGATTAATCACTTCCCTGTTCTGAAGACCTCATGAATGAGGTCTTCATTTTGTTGTTAAAGATGACTGGCCGGCATTTTTATTTTTCTTGATAGCGAGGTAGATGGCCTCAATCTTCCTGGCGTACTCCAGTCGTCGCATGGCCTGCCTGTCCGTTCTCCGGAACCCGGCGTTGTAGGCGCCGACTGCCTCCCAGCTGACTCCCCATTTTTTAAAAGCCAGTGCCAGATAATAAGCACCGGTGTAAATATTCAGACAGGCATCAGTCAGAAGGTGTCCCGGTTTAATACCGTACTGCGACAGTTCACCCTGGTGTTGCGAGTCGATCTGCATCAGTCCGGCACCGTAGCCAGCTCCCGGGTTTTTCCCGATGGCATTCACCTTCCATTTAGACTCCTGCCATGAAATAGCCCGCAGCAGATCGGGATCTATTCGATAGTCCCGTCCTGCCATATCAAAACAATCCGCAGACCAGGCAGGCATGGAAATTAAAAGCAGGGTGGCTAATACCAGTTGTTTTCTCAAAAGACTCCCTCCGGGTCGATTCCTGCAAATACGTTAACCCAGACCAGAACCAGACTCAACAGATATGCACTCCTCACCAAAAAATCACCACACACTACGCAAAATTAAAATTTTGCAGATTGCTATTTGGAAACAGTGAGTTAACGTGGCTTATATTATTTTATTTAATATAAGCTAATGTGTTAGTGAATCAAAAACGATTCACTGACGATTCATAGGTAATTCGATAACGAATCGTTTACGATTCATTTTATTGGAATCAGAGAGTTAAGATGAATTGACTTGTAATTCAATTCATGATGTGATTTGCATAGTGAATTGCAAAAGAAAGGCCTGAGACATGATTCAATTCACGAATCAAATTGCAAGTCCTTCGCATGGTTTTGAATCTGAGAAATAGATACAGGTTTTGATTTTAATAAGGAGATCGAGATGGGTAAAGTGCAGGCCTACCCCAGTGATGAGGTGTGTGAGAAAATTAATGCGATTGTGGAAAAACGCAGAATGGAGGGGGCCAAGGATAAGGATGTCAGCTTTTCCAGTATATCTACAATGTTACTTGAGTTAGGCTTACGTGTTTATGAAGCTCAGATGGAACGTAAAGAGTCTGGTTTCAACCAGATGGCATTCAACAGAGCATTACTTGAAAGTGTTGTGAAAACACAATTTTCAGTGAATAAAATTCTGGGTATTGAGTGCCTGAGTCCTCATGTTAAAGATGATCCCCGGTGGCAATGGAAGAGTATGGTTCTGAATATCCAGGAGGATGTTCAGGAAGCCATGCGAAATTTTTTTCCTGATGAAGATGCTGAGGAAGAGTAATTTAAGATTTTTCGTAATAATGAAGCTAATAGTGTTAGTTTGCAGGAATTCATTCATTGTATATGTGATTATTCTAAGGATGGTTTAAAATTCAGTGTAAAGATCTGCTCATATTAGATGATTTTGTTGTGTGTAGGTTTTATAATTGGGATGTAGTTTAAAATTTAAAAAACATTGGTGTAGAGAGATACGAGCTCTCTACACCAACTATCCATAGAAACCTTCTAAGGAGGCACCTATGTGTGCGATGGATCGTAGTCAAATCATGGTGTACAGTCAATCGGAAATCATCAATCATCTTGAGGATTTGCTTTCAATCTCATCAAGTCAATCCTTCGTACGCGATGCCCAAGGGGAGTTAATTTATTTGAGCCCTCCTTTTGAAAGAACTGTCCTGAATGGCAATGAATTAAACATATGGTTTTCATCTATCCCAGTTAATGTTCGGGTAGACTTGTTTAACGCCGAGCTGAATTCTTTATCAGGAATGGGGCCATTTGTTTTTAAGAACGTTAAATCAATAGGTTGTTTGCTAACAATATTAATTGAATGCATCTCAGTCAATAATGTTAAATTTGTGCGATGGGTGTTTTTTTTAGAATCCACAAATTTTTTATCTTTGGGTGACGAATATTTTCGAGCCTCTGTGGAAATTGATGATATCTTTTGTATGAGAAAAAAAGTGGATTTAGATTTCTGGAAGGTTTTTAATTTGTATGCATATGGGTTTACGATATCAAAAATTTGTGGCTCTACAAAATTGACTGAAGACAAGGTGAAGAAACTAATAAGGAAAATTAAAACTGATTGTTTTGTAAGTGACAGGGATTGCTTAGGATTGTTGGTATTGAATACATTTAATTATTGTCAGCTTGCATTTAATATAATTAAGATTCTATCTGGTAAATGTTAATATTATGTTAATTGCGCGCACTTTTAGTGCGCGCAATTGTGAAAATAATTTACTCAATATTCCTCCATGATTTATTTACTTTTTACTTTGCCAATGTAAAATTTTTTAAGAGTTGGTAATCTTATTTTGGAGGTCGATTGGAAAGAGCGATTAGGAGTAACGCACGACCTGCGCCTGGAAAAAATGTGCTTTTGAAACTGGATGAAGAAACTAATCGTCGACTCATCAAAGCAAAAGACAGAAGCAGAAGAAGTAAAACATCCGAGGCCTATTTGAGACTGAAAGATCATCTTGAGCGGTTTCCGGACTTTTATAACTCAGAACTAACCGTACCAGGAGGTGAGCAGGAAGTGTGATTTAACATCATAGTCATAAATCTGTTTTATATATCAACCATTCTTTTTAAAGGAAATAAATATGAATGCTGTATTAAGTGTTCAGGACACTGCTGTCTCTGAAGAAACCAAGCCGTCTTTTCTGTCCCGCGTTTTCAACAAAAAGAAAGCCCTGAAAGTTGCTAAAGTTGCGCTGCCGGTTGCTGCTCTTGCGGCATTCTTCCCGGATGCAGCGATGGCCACCACCACTGCACCGGACCTGATGAAGTCCGGTGATATGACCGTTAAAGGTACCTTCGGTAAGTCTTCCAGCGTGGTCAAATGGGTGGTGCTGGCTGAAGTTATCGCAGGTGGCATCATGTACATGATGACCAAGAACGTGAAATTCCTGTTCGGCTTCGCCATTATTTCCACCTTTATCACCATCGGTATGTCCGTCGCCGGTTACTGACAGGGAATACGTGATGACGGGAGACGAATTAAAGAAATACCGTTTCCCGGAAACACTGACTAACCAGTCCCGCTGGTTTGGTTTATATCTCGATGAACTTATCCCGGCCGTGATTTGTCTCGGCTGGGGTTTCTGGACCAGCAAGTTCATATTTGGTATGGCCGCAGCGGTACTGGTTTTCTGGGGTATCAAGAAACTGAAAAAAGGGCGGGGCAGCTCCTGGCTACGCGACCTGATTTACTGGTATCTGCCAACCTCCCTTCTTAAAGGTTTCTTTCATGATGTTCCGGACTCCTGTTTCCGGCAGTGGATTAAATAAATCAACGGGGAAATAACATATGGAACATGGTGCCAGGCAAGATACCACGCGTGTTATCGCCGTGGGATTTATCTGTCTGGGGACGCTTTTTACCCTCAGTCTTGCGACAAATATCATTCAGGGCATTAATAACTACCGCCTTCAGACAGAACAGAAAGTGGCGGTGACGCCGATGTTGTTCAGTGCACCGTTTGCGGTTTCACAGAATCAGGCCGACGCCTCTTATATTGAACAGCTGGGGCTGAGTTTTATTGCGCTGCGCCTAAATGTCACACCAGAAACGGTTGATGCCCAGCATCAGCAACTGCTCCGGTATGTATTACCCGCCTCGCAGAACAGCCTTAAGGTCCAGTTGGCTGAAGATGCGAAGCGGATAAAAGACAATAATGTGAACTCCACTTTTTATATGACCTCTGCCCGTGCGTACCCGGCTGAGAACCGCGTTGATTTCCGTGGAGAGCTGAAAACGTGGATTGGGGATTCGAAGCCCTACAGCGAAATTAAAACTTATGTCCTGCAGTTTTACCGTGTTGATGGTGTCAGCTGGCTGGCACGGTTTGGAGAAGTAAATAATGAAAAAAATTAACCCGTTATTTATTTCAGGCTGTCTGCTGTTGGTCGCCCCCGCGATGTCCGCGACCCTCAGCGGTACGCTGGCGCCGACAGTGGTCCCCCTGACCAATGGCGGTCAGGCCAATATTGCTGTGAGCAACACTGACCCGAACCTTTTTACTGTACCCGGGGACCGTATCACCGCGATTAACAGTCTCGACGGCGGCCTGACCAACCAGGAGCAGACCGACAGCGGTGGCGCCATTCTGGCCACCGTCAGTAAAAAGCCGTTCACCTTTATCGTGGAAACTGAGCGCGGCCTGAACTTCTCCATCCGTGCCGTGCCCCGTGCGGGCTCAGGCCGGACAATTCAGCTGGTCAGCGAGCTGGCGGGGACACCCGGTCCGGCAAAAGCCTGGGAAGAGTCGAACCCCTATGAATCGTTACTGGTTTCGCTGAATCGCGCCGTGCGCCAGGGCAGCGTACCCGATGAGTATCAGTCTGTCCCCGTCACCTCTGAAGTGCTGCAGGCGCCGGCTGGTCTGCGCGCCACTGCCGACAGGGTCTGGGTCGGGCACCACCTGAAAGTCGTCCGTTACAGTCTGGATAACGTCTCCCTGTCGCCCCGCATGGTGCGTGAAAGCGATTTCTGGCAGCCCGGAACACGTGCCGTCATGTTCAGTACCCCGGCGGGCCTGCTGACTGCCGGTGGTCGCATGCAGATCTGGGTCACGACGTCAGATGAAGGAGTGAAGCGCTGATGGCCAACTTCAACACGCTGATCAAACGTAAGCAATATATCTGGCTGGGACTCATTCTGGCGGGCGGCGCGGCAGCCGTTGGGGGCGGGCTGTATCTTTCTGATCTGAACATGAGCTCTGATGAGGAAGCCCCGGCTCAGGGCGAACCCGCGCCGGATATGACCGGGGTGGTCGACAGCAGCTTCAACAGTAAGGTGGAGCAGCACGCGACCACCGAAATGCAGGCGACTGCCGCAGATCTCAACAAGCGTTTTGAGTCCCTGCAGGGGGAAGTGGACCTGCTGAGTAAGGCGCGAACCGCTGATCAGATACGTATCGACAAGCTCAGCAGCGATAATGAATCCATGCAGAATCAGCTGAAGGCGCTGGGCGTAAAACCGGCTGTCTCTGGTGGCGAGCCCGCGCCGACCCCTCCGTCACCGCCACCCGGTCCGGAAGGTGAGCCGCAGCCAGCCAGTTATCCGCCGCAGACCGGCGCCGCGGTACCGCCTCCGACGGCATTCTATCCGGGGACTGGTATGACACCGCCGCCGCAGGTCAGCTACCAGTCTGTGCCGGTACCAAACCAGATACAGCGTAAAACGTTCAGTTACGACAAAGGAAAGAACGCGAAGTCATTGCCGTACATTCCGTCGGGGAGCTTTGCAAAAAGCATGCTTATCGAGGGGGCAGATGCCAACGCGTCTGTTACCGGGAATGAATCCACTGTACCGATGCAGCTGCGTATCACCGGTCGCGTGGAAATGCCAAACAGCAAAACCTACGACCTGACAGGGTGTTTTGTGGGGCTTGAAGCCTGGGGCGACGTATCGAGTGAGCGCGCCATTGTCCGGACCCGCAATATCAGCTGTATCAAAGGTGATAAAACCATCGATCAGCCCATTAACGGCCACGTGTCCTTTATGGGGAAAAACGGGGTTAAGGGAGAGGTGGTGATGCGTAACGGAAAAATCCTCGGCTGGGCATGGGGGGCCGGTTTTGTTGACGGGATTGGTCAGGGAATAGAGCGTGCTTCTCAGCCGGCTGTCGGGCTGGGTGCCACGGCGACGCTCGGTGCAGCTGATGTGCTCAAAATGGGCGTAGGCGGTGGTGCATCTAAAGCTGCGCAGACGCTGAGCGAGTACTACATCAAAAGGGCCGAGCAGTATCACCCGGTCATTCCGATTGGTGCCGGTAACGAAGTGACCGTCGTGTTCCAGGATGGTTTTCAGCTGAAAACCATTGATGAACTGGAAGCGGAAAAGAACGGGCAACAGCAGGCTCAGAATCAGGAGGCGGAGCCGGCACCGCAGGCTGATGCACATCGTCAGTCAGGCGGCGGTATGAACGGATTCAATACTGACGAGATGCTGAAGAAGCTGGGCAAACTTGATCCGCGTGAGTTCTCTCCGGGCGCAGCGCCGCAGGGGGAAAATAATGGCTAAGTCTCTCATTACTGCTGTTCTGTCAGCACTGCGCTGGGCTCACTGGCTGGTTAAGTGTGCGGTGGTGTATCCGCTGGCCATGATGATGTTACTGGTTGTTCTGGTGTTCCGGACGGGACCGTACACGTTCGGCCAGACGCTGGTGAAAACCGTAGAGTCTGTGCAGCAGGAGGGATATGTCATTCAGGACTGCACGGGGCCGAAAGAACTTAATGGTGATGCGGTGAACACACCACTGCCTCCGGTTTTACAGGAAGACTGCACCACCGTCAGTACGGATGCGGCAGGGTATGCAGCATATATCGACCAGAGCTATACGCATAATATTCTCTGGCTCTGGCTGCTGATGGCGGTGGTGTTTACCGGGATCGCTGTGGTTTTCCGTCGGACTCCTGTCCGCAGGGGGATCATACGGAAAAACGGTGTTGTCGTCGGAGAGTCTGGTTCGGGTTCTTCAAGGCTGATTCTAGCCCGATCTGATGTCAGCCAGATTAAGCGTGTTTACGATGAAATGAGTCCGGGTGAAGGGGATAAATTTGTTCGGGCGATTAAGGAAAATACCCAAATCAGGATGAACCTGAAGAAATAACCGATAAATAGCGAGAAATATCATGAAGGAATTAATGCTGTTAATTCCTCTGGGCAGCGCTTTGCTCTTAACCGGGTGTGCGGGCACAGAGACCGAATTTCAATGTAATGCCACGACGTCGGATACCTGTATGACGATGGAACAGGCAAATGAAAAAGCGAAGCTGAAAGAGGAACGCAGTGATGCAAAGCCGGCTGCGGCCGGGTTGCCACAACTGGCTGAGGGTAATTTCAGAACAACGTCAGTTAATTCGTACCCGTTGCCGCCACAGCCAAATTTAATGCAGTCAAGAACAACGACAACGGTACCGACTAATACAGTAACGTCAGGATTGCTGACGAATAACAGAATAGTCAGTGCGCCGGTATATCGGCCCGTGGCTGTAACGCCAGCTGTTCGGCCGGTGAGTGTATCAACTTATACATCACCGGTGACGGCTCCTGGTAACTATCCCCGGCCATTAAGAAAAGGGGAGGAGACAACGTCATTGTGGATAGCGCCGTATGTGGATGCAGATGATGTATATCATCAGCCGGCAACGGTTCTTTTTGTCGTAAAACCATCGGCGTGGGGACAACCTCGCCTTAATTGATTTACGGCGCCATTACTGGCGCTGCAGTAAGTTTTCATTTCTGAATTAAAACGAGTGCCCTCTGCGTTGAAAGGGATGGGCGGTAGCGTGTGAAATGAACGTCGATAACGAAAAATGAAAGGATTTGAAAAATGACTGACTCAATGAAATATCTATGGCTGCTTTTTCGCGAGGATTCGTCATATATTTTTATGTTGATGCTGATTGTTGGTTCTGCCGTAATCGTGTCTGCCTTTTTTCAGAGAGCAATCACATCCTGGTGGGGTAAAACCCTCAGTGTGATACTGTGTATGGTGAGTATGATTACTACAGCAACAGGAGTTCTTGATCCTGAATCAACATATAAACAAATTATAAACAGGAAAGAAAATATCATCTATACGCTGAAAAACTGCAGAATCTCCGCATTTGAAGCGCAGCAGGCAGGGGTTCTGGCTAAAGCGAAAGATGGCTGGTCTTGTCCGGATGGCGTAACACGGTATATGGATGTGAGATACAGGGATAAGGCAGAGGTTAATAAACTTAGCACGGAGGGTAAGTAACGTGATGGATGAATTATTCAAATGGCTGCTTGCTTTTGTATTTTCAGTATATCTCTTGCTGTTTGTATTCAGTAATGACCCTGTACCAGAAGCGCTCGCACACCACTGGACTCATGACTGCCGCTTGCTGGAGAAGAATATTGATAAAGGTTTATTGTCTCCCACGCAAAACCGGCTTCAGTGTGGTGATGTTATTGAAAATGTCAGTAAGGCTGATTATGACAGAGCGATAAGTGGCGATAAGCAAACAACTCTCGCAGAGGCAATGAAAGAAATATTCACTCGTTAATATATAAGCAGAGGCAATAAAGTATGCATGCCTTTATTTTTCTGGTGCTGATGACGCCGAGTAGTGGTGGTGGAATTTGGGATATTACTCCCATGCCTAATACAGATGTCTGCATAAAAATGCTACGGGTACTCGAAGCACGTGGAGGCAGAGGTTACGGAAGTAATACAGGAGAGTGCATTGAAATTAAAACACGCGAGCCTTTGAACAGCGTGATGGAAACATTGAGTGAGGGTGGGTAAATGGCTGAATCTCTGTTAAGTTTTGATAGTGATGGTTATGTACGACTGTTTTTTGCAATGGCAATCATTATCTGTGGTTACGGCTATGTAATTATGGGTGTTTTTATAAGAGATGTGCTTGCCTGTATTTTAATGTTGTTTGGGCTTACAGGTCTCAGTGCTTTATTTTCTTTCATGGTATTCATGGATAAAAACATGTGGGCCGGTTCTCCTGATTTGACGCTGTCAGTAATAACGGGATTTTTTACAGCCACAGTGATCTTTTATATGTTTTATGTCTTGATTTATTCCTTTGATCGGATGGGGGCAGGTGAATAGTAAGACCGATGGTCAGTATTAACAATCTCACGTTATTTGAAAGTATGCAGCATAAGGAATAAGAAAGTGAAAGCGTACTATATACTTGGACATAACGTTGCATGGCTTAACGGTATATGCCTGATTCTTTTTGTTATTGGTGTGGTCGGTGCGCTGGCAATGGTTGCCATCCCTGAAGAATTCAATCTTCGAGTTAACAGAGGCGATACATTCATATACTGTGCGCTTATAGCGGTGGTTGGGTTTTGCGGGATGTTCGTTATCTCCATTCACTCATTTTCGATGGATGAACTTGAAGCAGGTAGACACTGGAAAAACGACTGCAATACACTTGAAGTAAACATACCGACAGGCGCTTTTACCAGCCCTGTTAATAAACTGGACTGTGATGGCATCATCATTAATGTGCCAGGTGAGCGGTATTATGCGTATATCCATCAGTGGGAATTATACCAGGCGAATAAAAAATGAAAGTAAACGTCGCGAGCGCGGTTAAAAACATTGTTAACTGGGCCTTTCCACTCTTTTTTTTGGGTGGTCTGCTGTATCTTGTTTACGATGATTACAGAGATAACGGTACAGCGACTGAAGAACAGTTATTAATGATTTCTCATGAAAAACCCTGTGCCGGTGAGGATTTTCGAACGGCACTCCGGAATAGCCCGGGACCATTAACCCTTCGCGATGCGAAGAAAATTGCCGCTAAATGTAACGAGAAATATAAACAACTTAACGCACTGAACGCTATAAGCAAATAATCAGGGGATGGATATGATGCTGTTTTTTAGAAAGTATGGATTTTTGTTTATCCCTCCAGTCTACTGGCTCATCTATCTGGGAACCAGGCTGACATACAATGGACTGGCAGGAGAGTTTTCTCCTGATTTCCTTCAGGGTATTCGACATGAAGGCCTCTATATTATCTGTAGTCTGTGTGTCTTTTATTTTTTCTGCCTGGAGGTGGAAATTAGTGATGGGGAGTTCTCAGCGAACATTCTGTTCCTGATTGTTTTCTTTCATGTGGTTTTGTTATTTATCACTCTGCTTATTTGTTTGTGGCAAGGGGCGATGTTGTTGGATGCGATCTTTATGGGGCAGATTATTGCCTCCATGTGTTTATTGTTTTTTATTCCAGTGCTTTCCATTATAAGAAGGAGTTTCTAGTGCGGATATGAATATTATTCTTGCCATTTATTACCCTTGTTATTTTGAAATGCTCTTAAAGGAACGCCCGCATGAGTAATAACATCATCGATACTGTCACCCAGGCTGTGAATTCACTGGTATCAGCACTGAAGCTGCCCGACGAATCCGCGAAAGCCAATGACACGCTGGGCAGCATGAATTTCCCCCAGTTCAGCCGTATTCTGCCCTATAAGGATTATGATTCCGCGACCGGTCTGTTCATTAATAACAAAACCGTCGGTTTTATGTTTGAGGCGCGTCCTTTACCCGGTGCGGATAAAAGTATCGTCGCCACACTGGAGCATTTACTGCGCAGCAAACTTCCCAGGGGCGTCCCGGTCAGTTTTCATCTGGTCTCCAGCAAACTGGTCGGCAATGATATCGACTATGGTCTGCGTGAATTCCGCTGGAGCGGTAAACAGGCTAAAAAGTTTAATGCCATCACCCGCGCCTACTATCTCCGGGCGGCGGAAACACAATTTCCCCTGCCGGACAATCTGGATTTGCCCCTGACGCTGCGAAACTACCGCGTGTACATCTCCTGCTGCGTGCCCCGGAAGAAGAACTCCACCACGCAAATCGTGGAGCTGGAGAATCAGATTAAAGTGTTACGGGCATCGCTCGGCGGGGCTTACATCCCGACGCGTATCCTCGATGCGGCCGGGATGGTCGAACTGATGCGGGAGCTGATTAACCCGGATCCGCATGAGATGTACCGGGTGCCGTACAAGCTGGACCCGTATCAGGACCTGAACTATCAGTGCGTGGATGACAGCTTTGACATGCAGGTCACTGCCGGTCATCTGAAAATTGGCCGCCTGGGGCGGGACGGGAAAGAGTGCGTGACCCGGGTGACGAACTATCACCTGGAGTGTGACCCGGAAATCGCCTTTCTCTGGACCGCTGCGGACAACTACGCCAACCTGCTGAACCCGGAGCTCTCCATCTCCTGCCCCTTTGTCATCACACTGACGCTGATGGTGGAGGACCAGGTGAAGACCCAGAACGAAGCCAACCTGAAATTCATGGACGTGGAGAAGAAAAGCAAAACCTCCTACGCGAAGTACTTTCCGAACGTGATAAAGGAAATGCAGGAGTGGGGCGATATCCGCCAGCGACTGGCGACCAACCAGACCTCTCTGGTGTCCTACTTCTTTAACATCACCACGTATACCGCCGATAACGCAGAGGCCTCTCTCGCTACCGAGCAGCAGGTGCTCAACAGTTACCGTAAGGGTGGCTTCCAGCTTATCCCGGCCCGCTATCATCACCTGCGTAATTTTCTGGCCATGATGCCGTTCAAATGCGGCGAAGGCCTGTTCAAAGAGCTGCAGGCGGCAGGTGTGGTGAAGCGGGCGGAGACGTTCCAGGTGGCCAACCTTCTGCCGATTGTCGCTGACAGTCCGCTGGCGCCGGCAGGACTCCTGGCGCCCACCTACCGTAACCAGCTGGCGTTCATCGACCTGTTCTACGAGGGAATGAACAATACCAATTTCAACATGGCGGTCTGCGGCACCTCCGGGGCGGGCAAAACCGGTCTGATTCAGCCCCTCATTCGTAGCGTGCTCGACTCCGGCGGGTTTGCCTGGGTGTTCGACATGGGCGACGGCTACAAGTCCCTGTGTGAAAACATGGGCGGCGTGTATCTCGACGGCGACTCGCTGAAGTTTAATCCGTTCGCCAATATTCTCGACGACGCTAACTTTGACCTGTCCGCCGAGCGTATCCGCGACCAGATGTCGGTGATGGCCAGTCCCAACGGCAACCTGGATGAAGTGCACGAAGGTCTTCTCCTGCAGGCGGTCCGGGCGGCCTGGCTGAGTAAGCGCAACAAGGCGCGTATCGATGATGTGGTGGCCTTTCTCCGGAGCGAGAAAGACAGTGAGGAATACGCCGACTCACCGGGGGTGCGCAGCCGTCTTGATGACATGATTATCCTGCTCGACCAGTACACGGTGAACGGGCTGTACGGGGAGTACTTCAACTCTGATGAGCCGTCCCTGCACGACGATGCCCGGATGGTGGTCCTTGAGCTGGGCGGGCTGGAGTCGCGCCAGTCCCTGCTGGTCGCGGTGATGTTCTCGCTGATTATCTATATCGAAAACCGGATGTACCAGTCTCCCCGCAGCCTGAAAAAACTCAACGTTATCGATGAAGGCTGGCGACTGCTGGACTTCAAAAACGAAAAGGTGGGGACCTTTATCGAGAAGGGCTACCGGACGGCGCGCCGGCATACCGGGGCCTATATCACCATCACCCAGAATATCGTGGATTTCGACTCCCCGACCGCATCGAGCGCTGCACGCGCTGCCTGGGGGAACTCCTCGTACAAGGCCATTCTGAAACAGTCAGCGAAGGAATTTGCCAAGTATAACCAGCTGTACCCGGATCAGTTCAGCAAGCTGGAGAAAGACATGATTAACGGCTTCGGTTCTGCCAAAGAGCAGTGGTTCTCCTCTTTTATGCTGCAGGTGGAAGCGAACTGCTCCTGGCACCGCCTGTTCGTCGACCCGCTCAGCCGGGCGATGTACTCCTCAAAAGGCCCGGATTTTGAGTACATGAAAGCGCGTCGGGAAGAGGGGGTCGATATCCACGATGCGGTGTACGGCCTCGCGTGTCGCAACTTTAAAGAAGAAATGGCTGAACTTGAATCCCGAATACCGGTGAATGACATGGAGGATAAACAGTGATGAAAAACAACACCGAACAACCGGTCAGTACGACCTCTCATACCTTTCGCCGGATACCTGTCATCGTCGCTCTCGTGCTTTTCGCCCTGGCAACCAGCGCGTTTCTCTCGCGCATGGTTCTGGAGTACTCCACGCCGCGGGTGGTGGCTTTTGATATGAAGAAAACGCTCGACAGTTTTATGGACAGTGTCAGCCAGAAGCAGCTGACAGAGGCGCAGTCAAAAGCGCTCTCTGATCGGTTTAACGACGCGCTGGAGAAGAGTCTGGCGGAGTATCAGCAGCAGCATCATGTGGTCATTCTGGTTTCACCTGCCGTGGTTCAGGGCGCACCCGATGTGACCCGCAACATCCAGCACGACATTGCCCGCCGGATGAAAGGAGAACAGTAATGATACGACTGAAAGGCTGTCTGCTCGCCGCCTGTCTGTTATCGCCGCTGACTCAGGCGGCTGATCTCGGTACCTGGGGGGATTTATGGCCCGTCCGGGAGCAGGACATGCTGCAGCTCATCACGCAGCGTCTGCAGTCGCTGCAATCCTCTGGCCAGTGGGACCAGACGATGGACGCGTTTAAGCAGCGGGTTATCGAGAACAGTCAGCGTCCGGCGCCGGTGGAAGGCATTAAGCGTGCGGAGAAATACGAGCAGCGCTGGTTTGATCCCAGCATCCGCCTGACCGAAGACCTGAAGGACAATGAGGGGCGGGTGTTTGCCCGCAAGGGCGATGTGGTGAACCCGCTTAAAACCGTACCGTTTGTCCAGACCCTGTACTTCATCAATGGTGACGATGCCGACCAGCTGGCCTGGATGAAGCGTCAGGTGCCGGAAACCCTGATGAGCAAAATTATCCTGGTGCGCGGCAGTATCCCTGACACCTCCGCAGCGCTGGACAGCCGGATCTATTTCGACCAGAACGGCGTACTGAGCAAGCGATTTGGCCTGACGGCGGTCCCGGCGCGGATCACGCCGGCGCCCTCCGGTGAACGGCTGAATATTGAGACCTTCCCTGTAAAATAAGGATGTTTCTGTGAAAACCCTGACGCTTTTCCTGAGTGCCCTGATGTTGTGGGGGTACAGCCTCAGTGCGGCTGCTGACCCCTCCTGTGAGGGCCGGTTTGTTAACCCGATCACCGATGTGTGCTGGCGCTGCATCTTCCCTCTGTCGCTCGGCAGCGTGCAGGTTGGTAAAGGCGATCTGCCTGATACCAGCAATCCCGGTAATCCCCTGCAGCTGTGTCCGGCGCCGCCACCGCTTTTTGTTCGCCCCGGTCTGGCCATCGGGT
Organism: Klebsiella quasivariicola; assembly: GCF_002269255.1. NCBI lineage: Bacteria > Pseudomonadati > Pseudomonadota > Gammaproteobacteria > Enterobacterales > Enterobacteriaceae > Klebsiella > Klebsiella quasivariicola. Next base: position 71,746 of record NZ_CP022825.1, read on the forward strand.
ACTGGGAGCCGATGGCCATGACGGACGTCAGCCGTTCGCCAGGTTGCATGGTCAATCTGGGGGGCTTCAGTATCAATCTCGGCAAGACCGGCATGGGAACCGCGAGAAAGGACGATAAGCAGGTGAACGGCGCCTTCTATCACGTTCACTGGTACAAGTACCCGCTGACGTACTGGCTGAACATCATCACGTCGGCAGGCTGTCTGGAAGGCGGAGACATGGATATTGCCTATCTGTCCGAGATTGACCCGACCTGGGTGGACAGCAGCCTCACCACCATCCTGAATCCGGAAGCCATCCTGTTTGCCAACCCCATCGCGCAGGGCGCCTGCGCAGCGGATGCGCTGGCCAGTGCATTCCATATGCCGCTGGATGTGCTCTTCTGGTGTGGTGGAAGCCACGGCTCACTTTACCCGTTTAACGGCCAGGTCAGTAATGAATCCAGCCCGCTGCAGTCGTCGGTACTGGTCAGTGAACGTATGGCCTTCAAGCTTCACCGACAGGGACAAATTATGGAGAGTATCGGGAAGGACAAGGCGGTCTGTTACGAATATCCCTCCCCGATCATCCCGAAAGAACGCTGGCGCTATCAGATGGTGAACATGTATCCGGACAGTGGTCAGTGCCATCCGCTTGGACGCAGCGTGATGCGCTGGGAGGCCGGCAAAAATCCACCCAACTCCCGCAAGAACTATGGCTATCTGATGTGGCGTAAACGCAATTGTGTCTTTCTCTGACAGGAGTCTCTCATGAAATTAATGAATCTGTTTATGGTCATGCTTTTGCTGACCGGACGAGCAGTGTTGGCTGAAACTTCCTCTGTTACAGACAGGGAATGGCTGAAGCAGCAGGAGAACCTCAGCGAACAACTGCGCCAGCATCCGGATAAACAGCTGCAGCAGGAGCTTGAGGCGCAAATCAGCCGCAATCCTCTGCCCAAATCTGACCGCCAGTTTATCGATAATCTGGTCAGCCAGCAGAAAGCGGCGAATCAGGAAAAACCGGCAGAAGGGGCGCTGTACTTTGTCTCCTTCTCGATACCTGAAGAGGGGCTGAAGCGGATGCTGCACGAAACCCGGCAGTATGGCATTCCGGCGACACTGCGCGGGCTCGTCAATAACGACATGAGGACCACCACCGACGCGGTGCTGCAGCTGGTGAAAGACGGCGTCACCGACGGGGTGCAGATCGACCCGACACTGTACACGCAGTACGGCATCCGGAGTGTGCCGTCTCTGGTGGTACGGTGTCAGGTCGGATATGACGTGGTACGCGGTAACATTCACGTCAAACAGGCGCTGGAGAAAGTGGCACAAACCGGTGACTGCGCACAGGTGGCCCGGCAGATGCTTGATGCGCCCTCAAATGCCGCCGGGAGCCAGCCATGAAAGATAAACCGTACTTCATGGCGTTACCGGAAATGGTGAGGGATGCGGGAGGGTGGAAATGAAGACGGTTATTTCCGTGCTGACCGCGCATTTTTTTGTCCTGGGCACCTTCATCTGGCTGGCATCCCCCGCCTGCGCTGACAGTGGAGGCGACTATAAAGCCGGCTCGGATTTTGCGAAACAGGTGCAGGGCAATGGTCTGAACTCACTGAAAAATTTCAGTGGTGAGCAAAACCTGCCGGGGTATACCGCCAACCCGGATCAGACAAAATACTACGGCGGCGTCACTGCCAGCGGAGACAGCTCCCTGAAAAGCGATTCAGCCCTGGAGTTCAGCCAGGGGGATACCGGCAAAACGATTACGGAGTCGTTCACGAACCGGCCACCGGATCAGATATCTCAGGATGCGCCGTTTATTCAGGCCGCAAAGGATACCGAATCCCGTGCCGACAGCATTGTCGGTGATACCGGACAGTCCTGTACCGCCCAGGTTGTGAACCGAAGCGAGTTCACAAACCATACCTGCGAACGTGATCTGCAGGTGGAAAATTTTTGCACACGGGAAGCGACCCTGAAGGATAACGCCACCACGCAGAAAGTTAACCGAACCTATCAGCAGGTGGTGACGCTGAATTATGCCCGGAGTACCCGGCAATGGAGTGGCAACCTGACGATCCCGACCAGTGGTCGTCTTCTGAATGCCTCGGTGGATGGTGAGCCTCTGGTGATCCCCTGGATTGAAGAATGCGACGCCGAAGGGAAGGTGCGGGATAGCTGCAAGAGTGCCGTCAGTGAAAACCTGACCCTCTTTGAGCGAACGTTCCCCATTGATGTGATCAGCTGGCCACGATCAGAATCGATATGTTCAGGCGGCCAGAACACGCATTGTACGAAATATACCTATGACGGGAAGGGGAAGATTCATCAGTCGTTTGGTGTGGACAAAGTGGTCACTGCAGGGCAGAACTTTGCTGTAAGCAAAATATCACGAACCGTATCATCGGCCAGCCAGAAACCCGTACAGGTCACGGTCACCCTGGTGATGGAGGAAACCGAAACCGTCTACGCGCCTGAAGTCGTCTGGGTTGAAAGCTGTCCGTTCAGTAAGGATGAAGGGACAAAAACGGGCGAGGAATGTATCAGCCCGGGAGGAACGCGAACCATCACCCTCGGAGGCAGGGATTACTCGTTCACGGAAGCCTGCTGGAAATATAAGGACACCTGGCTCACGCAGCCGGCGGACTATGGCTCCTGTGAAAGCCTGATGAAAAATACGGCCTGCACCCTGTCATCCCGCCAGTGTGCCTTCTCCGGCGAAGACGGAACCTGCCTGCATGAGTATGCGACATATTCCTGTGAAACCAGGACGAGCGGGAAACAGATGGTTTGTGGCGGGGATGTGTTCTGCCTCGATGGGGAGTGTGACAAAGCCACGTCCGGGAAGAGCAACGACTTTGGCCAGGCCGTGTCTGAGCTGGCAGCGCTGGCGGCTGCAGGGAAGGATGTCGCGGCACTGAACGGGGTGGATGTCAGGGCCTTCACGGGAAAAGCGAAATACTGCAAAAAATTCGCGGCTGGCTTCAGTAACTGCTGCAAAGACGGCGGCTGGGGCCAGGATGTGGGGCTGGCACGCTGCAGCAGCGAGGAAAAGGCGCTGGCCAAAGCGAAAAAAGACAAGCTGACGGTCAGTATCGGGGAGTTCTGCTCTAAAAAGGTTCTGGGTATTTGCCTGGAGAAAAAAAGGAGCTATTGCCAGTTCGACTCAAAACTGGCGCAGATCGTTCAGCAGCAGGGCAGAAACGGCCAGCTTCATATCGGTTTTGGCGGCGCCAGCAGTCCTGACTGTCGGGGCATTACCGTCGCGGAACTCCAGGGGATTGATTTTAACGAGCTGGATTTCACAAACTTCATGGAGGATTTAATCAATAACCAGAAAATCCCGGATAACAGCGAACTGACCGAAAAAACAAAAGCGCGTATTAAAGAACTTCTCACGCAGTCTTCAGCAAAGTAACTCTCCATTAATAACATATCAAAGGTGACTAAATGGCTGCGTCCTTGATGGTCGTTGTTTTGCTTGTGCTCTTTCTTTTCATTCCAGCCTGTATCGCCCTGTTCATGTCAGGCCGCAGTCTGCTCCTTATATTCCTGGGTGCCGTGGCGTGCCAGGCGGCTGTTGCCGTTGCGTTTGCAGGACTGTCTGCCCGGGGCTGGTCTGAGTCGATGGGGATGGGGGCGGCATCACTCATTTTTTACGTTATCGGGCTGCACAAGGCTGACGGTGTAAAACAGAATACTCATAACGGGAGAGAAAAGAATGAAAGTTAATTTTCACAAACATCCTGCCGTCGATTTTTCTCTGAGACTGACGCTGACGGTAATTATCATATCTCCGGTGATTTATTTCTCCTGGGATGCCGTCAAAGGGACATCGGGGAGTGATTATGTTGAGAGTGTGGTCTTTATTCTCTGCATGGGCGGTGTCGGGCTTATGAATTATCTGTTTTTTTCGGCGCTGACCAGACTTTTACAGAAGGGAAAATAAAGGAGCAGGGATGGAAGAGAGAAAATCGTATGGAATGGTGGTGCTGTTTGTCAGCGTGTTTGTTGTTTTTCTGGTGAGCATTATGTCGTACAGCCTGTGGCGGGACAGACAGGTTAACGCATTTATGACCACCAACCGGGCCTGGGGGATCCAGTGCGACACTGTTTCTCAGGCCGCGTGGGTGGTCAGGGACGGGGAGCGGGTGGACCTTCAGATAAATCATCTGCCTCTGTACTGCAGCGGTTACCGCTTTGAAGCCCGTGATGATGCAGGAAAGATACAGCGCCAGCTCGATAAATACAGTGTCTATCAGCATCTGTCACGCCAGTCGCAATAATTCATAAAAGGGTATTTGCCATGCGAACAATACATGCCGCCATGCTGGCGGGGTGCCTTTGCTGCGCCCTGATGCCGGCTTTCGCCAAAGACGCGGGCTGGCAGTGGTACAACGAGAAACTGAAGCCCCGTGATGAGGACAGGAAAGCCGTACCAGCGGCACCACCGCCGCAAATGGATATTCTGGAGAAACTCGCCACACTCCAGGCGGCCACCAAACGGTCGTTGTACGAAGCCATTCTGTATCCATCGTCTGAAAACTTCGTGAAGTATTTCCGGCTGCAGAACTACTGGACGCAGCAGGCAGGTTTGTTCTCGATGAGTGCGAAGAAAGCGATGCTGGAAAACCCCGAACTCGATTACAACCTGCAGTACAGCCACTACAACGGCACGGTAAAAAACCAGCTCGCTGCCGACTATGCCGAACAGCGCCGGGCTATCTCGACCCTCGCACAGCATTTTGGCCTGATGTTCTTCTACCGGGGCCGGGAAGCGATCGATGGCCAGCTGGTCCAGGTGATTAAAAATTTTCGCGAAACCTATGGCCTGAGCGTGATACCGGTGTCGGTTGACGGAGTGATTAACCCCATGCTGCCCGACAGCCGGACGGACCAGGGCCAGGCAGAGCAGCTTGGCGTGAAGTTCTTCCCCGCGATGATGCTGGTTAACCCGAAAAGTGGCCAGGTGAAGCCTCTCAGTTACGGCTTTATCAGTCAGGACGACCTGGCGAAACAGTTCCTCTATGTCTCCAGCGACTTTAAACCAAACTTTTGAGATGCTTATGCATTATGTCACAACGGTATATATTGCTGCGTTCCTGGCTATTCTGTTTGTCACGTTAACTGGATATATATTTGCTCGTAATATTAACGTTTCAGAGTATTTCAGGTGCACATTCGTTGTCATACTCATACAAAGTATTTTCATTGGTTATGTGGCAAAGCAGGGTGTGGCCTGGGACGTAGTATCATTTATGGCTGCCAGTATTCAGTGTTGCGCGCCTGTACAGACCATGTTTATTCATCGGGCCATTTATACCCGACAGGCTAGTAAGGTGATATTCAGAGTTTGTATTATGGCTGGAATGCCATTGCTTGCGTGGTTGTCGATAGTGTTGAGGCTTCAGTGAAAGTTATTTTTGTGAATGTCTCATGGGCTTTTGTTAATAAATTCACATGCACACGAAAACCATATTATGAATATGAACTAAGAAAGTAGATGAGGATATATGCGAAAGATTCGTTTTCCGGATTTAGATATCACCGGGATGTGGGTGCTGGCCGTGGGCGTGTTTTTCCACCTGATAGCCCGGCTTGTCAGAAAGCAGCCTGAGCTGGCCGTCCAGGCCGGGGAAATCTTCGGGCTGGGAATGGTGGTGTTCGGGGGATACCGCATTCTTAACGCCCTGATTGCTGAAGCCGAAAAAGAGGAGAAAGCTTGTGAAAAGCAGCCTGAAGAACATCGCTAAGACGCCGCTGGCGGCGCTGGCTCTTTCCCTTGCTCTGGCCGGACTGGCACAGGCGGGCACGCTCGATGAGGTGAAGTCGCTCTGGGATCCGCGGGGAATCTCCGGTACTGAAACGGCTTCCCCGCAGAGCGACACTCCCCAGGCGGTGAGCGGGGCATCTCAGCCACGCTGGTTACGACTCAGCAACGGAAAGCAGGTGGACCTGCGCGACTGGAAAGTGGTGCTGTTCATGCAGGGACACTGTCCCTACTGTCATAAGTTTGACCCGGTACTGAAGCAGCTGGCCGGACAGTATGGCTTCTCCGTGTTCTCTTACACCATTGACGGACAGGGTGATGACGCGTTTCCTGAGGCGCTGCCGGCGCCTCCTGACGTGATGCAGACCTTTTTCCCCAATATCCCGGTGGCCACCCCGACCACGTTTCTGGTCAACGTGAACACCCTGGCAGCGTACCCGATCCTGCAGGGCGCCACGGATGCACAGGGCTTTATGGCCAGAGTGGATACGGTATTTCAGATGATGCACTGAGTCTCTGTTATATCCGGTCTTAGCAAGTGATTAAGGAAAATAGCCATGAACAAATATATACGTTCGACGGGACTGTATGCGTTTTTATTTCCAGCCAGTTTAAAAGCACCCGGACAGACAGCAGCAGAAAAAATAGAAAAACTGAAGCCGGAATTTATCCACCGGGAAAGGCGTCTGGAAATCTATCTGGAATTATTCATTGTGTTTCTCACTGCAGGTGCTTTGCTGTTTTGGATAATGAGATTTTTATTTAATCTCTGCGTGGCTGACTGGATAGCCAGCGGTGACCTGCGAGTAAAAGACCTGTGGAATATTATGATGTACGCCATCCCTTATGCGCTGATGGCTGTTGGGGTGGGGTTCTTTGTTGCCGGAGTGACATTAGCGATCCGCAATTTTTTCAGTTATCACCTTAAGACCCTTTTTATTCTGAGAAATGACAGAGTTAAAAAAAATGCTGTGCGTAATGGAGGACAGGATGCGAATTAAACTTCTGTCACTCTTCTGCGGTGCCGCGCTTGGCCTGTCATTTAGTGCCGCCGCCGACGTGAATGGCGACATGAACCAATTCTTCAATAAGCTTGGCTTTGCGTCCAATACCAGCCAGCCGCAGGTCTGGCAGGGACAGGCGGCGGGTTACGCCTCCGGCGGTTCGCTGTATGCCAGAACGCAGGTGAAAACGATCCAGCTGGTCAGCATGACCCTGCCGGATATTAACGCCGGCTGCGGCGGCATCGATGCGTACCTGGGGTCGTTCTCATTTATCAACAGCGAGCAGCTGCAGCGCTTCGGCAAACAAATTATGTCCAACGCCGCGGGCTACTTCTTTGACCTTGCCCTGCAGACCACGGTTCCGGAGATCAAAACTGCCAAAGACTTCCTGCAGAAGATGGCCAGCGACATCAACAGCATGAACCTCAGCTCCTGCCAGGCCGCTCAGGGCATTGTGGGCGGTCTGTTTCCACGGACCCAGGTGGCGCAGCAAAAGGTCTGCCAGGACATTGCCGGCGAGAGCAACATTTTTGCGGACTGGGCGGCTTCCCGTCAGGGCTGTTCGGTGGGGGGGCAGATGGACAAAGTGCAGGATAAAGCCAGCGATAAGGACAAGGAGCGTGTGATGAAGAACATCAACATTATGTGGGATGCCCTGTCCAAAAACCGGCTCTTTGACGGCAATAAGGAGCTGAAGGAGTTTGTGATGACCCTGACCGGGACGCTGATTTTTGGTGAGAACAGTGAGATCACGCCGCTGCCAGCACGCACCACTGACCAGGACCTGATTAAAGCCATGATGGAGGGCGGCACGGCTAAAATCTACCACTGCAATGATTCAGAGAAGTGCCTGAAGGTGGTGGCAGATGCGACGGTCACCATTGCCGCCGACAAGGCGCTCAAGAGCCAGATTTCGACACTTCTGAGCAGTATTCAGAGCAAGGCGGTAATGGACCAGGCCCTGACGGAGCAGGAGAAGGGCTTTATCTCCAGCACGACCATCCCGGTGTTCAAATATCTTGTCGACCCGCAGATGCTGGGTATCTCAAACACGCTGATTTATCAGCTGACGGACTATATCGGCTACGACATTCTCCTGCAGTACATTCAGGAGCTGATACAGCAGGCTCGTGCGATGGTCTCAACCGGGAATTACCCGCAGTCGACAATGGATTTAATCCTCGAAAACCTGAATCAGGCGAGTGTGCAGATTGCCGCCTTTCAGGCGCGGGTACAGGTCCAGCAGGATGCGATGCTGGTTGTTGACCGGCAGATGAGCTATATGCGCCAGCAGGTCTCCGCCCGCATGATGACCCGCTACCAGAATAACTATCATTTCGGAGGGAGCCTCTGATGACGCCACTTGAAATCTACACCATCGCCGGAGGCGACTGGCTGCGGGGTAATCTCAATGCCATCGCGGCGTTCATGGGGACCGCCACCTGGTCGTCTATTGAGAAAATGTGCATCGCGTTTTCGGTGTTGATTGTCGCCGTCAGCTGGGTGAAAAAACACAACATCATGGACCTCCTCGGCTGGGTGTTCTCCCTGACCCTGGTCTCGATGCTGGTCGTCATCCGCACGCCTGTGCAGATAATCGACTACAGCAACGTGGCGCAGGTCTACAAAGTGGATAATGTGCCGATTGGTCTGGCCATCCCGGCGTCGCTGAGTACGCGCGTCGGCAATGCCCTGGTGCAGAGCTACGAGATGATTTTCTCCCTGCCCGACAGTGTCACCTACAGTAAGACCGGCATGCTGTTTGGCGGAAACCTGGTGGCGAAAAGCACGGATTTTGTTTCGCAGAACCCCGAAATCACCACGCTGTTCTCCGACTACGTGCAGAACTGCGTGATGGGTGACATCTTTCTCAATGGCAAATACACCCTTGAAGAGCTGATGAACTCGTCTGACCCGTACACGCTGGTGTTTTCGAATCCCAGCCCGCTGAGAGGGGTATTCGATAAAAACAACAAGTTCCAGACCTGTCTGGAGGCTTCACGTGATTTGAAGTCAGCGTTAGCGCTTGACTCTCAGACCGGCGGGAAAACCTGGAGTTATTATGTACGCCAGTTGTTTGGCGGCAAACCCAATCCGGACCTGCTGTTCAGCCAGATGATTGGCGACAGTTACAGCTACTTCTACAGCTCAGGCCAGAGTGCCGGGCAGATTATCCGCCAGAATGTCACCATGAATGCGCTGCGTAACGGCATCCAGAGCTACGCGTCCCGCAGCGGCGACACAGCAAGCCTGGTGAACATCGCCAACACCACGTCGCTGGAAAAACAACGACTGGCCCAGGCCACGATGGGGCATCAGGCACTGCGCTCACTGCCGATGATGCAGACGGTCATCATGGGCATCATGATTGGGATGTTCCCGATCATGATTATGGCAGCAATGTTCAATATGATGACGTTGCAGGTCCTGAAAGGATACATGTTTGCCCTTATATGGCTGCAGTCCTGGCCACTGCTGTATGCCATCCTGAACAGCGCAATGGCGTATTACGCCAGACAGAACGGTGTGCCGGTGGTGCTGTCTGAACTCTCTCAGGTGCAGCTGAAAAACTCAGATATTGCGACCACCGCCGGGTATATCTCGATGATGATACCGCCGCTCAGCTGGGCGATGATAAAAAGTATGGGGGCAGGGTTCTCCAGTGCTTACAGCCACTTTGCCTCCTCGGGACTCAGTTCGACGTCCCAGGCCTCATCCAGCGTCGTGGACGGCAATTACTCTTTTGCCAATATGCAAATGGAGAACGTCAGCGGCTACAGCTGGGGTACCAACAGTTCGACCAGCTTCGGTCAGATGTCGCGGCAGCTGGGGAACGGTGGCACGGAGACGCAGACCGGGGACGGGACGACTATCTGGGATGCGCGCAGTTCTAAGCTACCGGTTGATATCAATGTCAGCCGGCAACTGGCCAGCGCGAACCAACAGATGGCACGTGAGTCAAATGTGCAGGCACAGAGTGCCCTGCATGGCTATAACAGCAGCGTGACAAGTGCCTGGAACAGCCTGAAGCAGTTTGGCACAAATATGGGTACCAGTGCATCGACGACGAGTGGGGCCGATAATACTGAGTCTTCACAGGATTCAATGGCCAGAAGTAAAATGTGGAATGCGGTTGTTTCTAATGCGAAGGCCAATAACATCAGCAATGAAGAGTCATTCAATCAGTTGATGGAAGATTCTTCCAAAAGAGCTCAGTCATTCGATGCGCACGTATCAGGTAAACTCAGTTCGGGAGATCAGCTATTCGGTAAGCTGGGTAAATGGGGTACTGGACTATCAGCTGAAGTCGGTGCTAAAGGCAGTGCAGGTTGGACTCATAACTCAGGAGATACGGATAGTATCGGATCTTCAGGTAGGCAGTCACATGACAGCCGTCATGATACCAGCAGTCAGGCGGCAAAAGACTTCAAGGAAGCATCGGATTACTTTACCAGCCGTAAAACTAGTACATCGGGTAATAGGACAGATAACAATGCCAGCTCACGCGTTGACCAGTTTGCGGCATCGCTGTCGAGCGCGAAAAACAGCTATGACCAGTACACAAGCAGCCGGACTCGTAGCCATGAATATAGTGAGATGGCATCCCGTACAGAGAGCATGAGCGGCCAGATGAACGAGAACCTGACTCAGCAGTTTGCTCACTTTGTCCAACAGCGTTCTCCGCAGAATGCAGAAGTCATTCTGACCAACACAAGTTCACCAGAAGTCGCTGCGCAACGTGAGGCACTGGCGCGTGAATTCGTCAAAGCGCAGGTTGAACCAAAAGTTGATGGTGCTTATCAACAGGGCCGCGAAAGCATCGGTCAGAACATGTCCGGTGTATCAGGTGGTAGTGACCGTGGTTCGGTAATGGCCGACTACGGACATAATGCCGGCAATATCGAAGCTATGACACGAGATGCGGGGATTAAGGATAATGTGGGTCAGAAAGTGGATGGGATGATAGCGCAGAATAATCAACAGCATCAAGAAACCCAGCAGGGGATAGAGCGTGATGGCAATGAGATTAGAAAACAGAATTCTGATCTCGAAAAACATCATAATACAGAGGGAAATAAGTTCGAAAATGAATATAATGAAAGAGCCAGCGTAGTGAAATCCTTACCCGGAGCTGACTCACCACGTGAGCTAGAGGCAAAGGCAGCCAAAATTCAAAAGGATTACATTGATGGGAAAAGGTGAAAATGATGATGAATAATAAAACGCTTATTAAAGAAGTGGATGAGTTAAAAGATGTGCTTTCAAAGGGCGATGCCGAAATACCGTCTTTTTGGGTATGCATGTGGCCCGGTCTTTGTCTGGTAATATGGAATATTTTTTGCGCATTAATTAGTGTGCGATCAGAGTATTATGATGTCAAATACATATTCTGGGTTTTGATATTTCCTGGTGCTGTGGGTCTGATTCTTCTGCTCGGGGTGGCGAACGCTCGTTCTCTATTTTTATCAGTTCCAAAGTCCTTCAGGGAAAAGTCAGTAATATATCGTTTTTTTTCAAAAAAACTTCTTGCTTATGCTTTTGCATACATGATGATAATCATGGCACTGGCTATTTATAATAGATTTTTTTATGACTCCCCATTTCCTTATGCATTCATGGTTCTTTTGACAACGATTTTTTTTGGTTTTGTTATGAATTTAGATTTTGGAAGATATCAATTGTCACTGCTGACATCAGTATTAAGCACTCTCAAAGGTAATGTGGTGGAAAATTGATTTTATATGGTGATTTTTATTAGTTGCGGGGCGGAGAGTGCAACTTGCTGCCTTCATCGTTCTATATACCCTTAAATAGTTTATACAAAAACGTTGAACATGTGCGCAATTTATTTGTGCGCCTGTGAAGCGTTGCCGCCATCGGCGGAATTATTTCATCTTTATTCATTCAGAGGTTATTTATGGAAGAAACACATGAACTCACATCGACCGATCTGTATTCGCCGCGTGTAGCTTACGAATCATACGTTTCTTCAAAAACAGACCCGTCATTTTTCAGTTATGATGTGGATTTGTTAGCAGTTAGTGGCGCTGTTATTATTTTCGGTTTGTTATTGTTTTACGCTTTCTCACGATATGCAGTATCTTCGCACATCAAAAATAAATGTAGTACTTTGCCTGCGGGTCCCGATAAAAAGCCTGACGTGCAGAGCGAGCCAGACTATTTTCATCTCACCTTATGTGTGGAAGGGGCAGCAGACGCTGATGATTCCGTCCTGTCTTCTCTTGCTTCTCGTGTTGTCCGCGAAGCGGAGAATCTTTATATCCCCGGCATCAATCGCCGCGACAGCACTGACGGTGAGTTTGCCTGGTCTGTACAGACAAAATTTCCTTCTGACAAGCTGTGTGGTTCCCGGCTTTTTCCGGAGACGGGCTGGTTTGAGAGTCCGAATGTCATTGAACGTCCCATGAAGATGCTGTGCGTCTGCCTGCAATACACCGCTGAAACATCGCCAGCCACACTGTATTCACTGGTCGATGAAGCCGGGCGGCAGGTGGAGAAATCGTACCTTAAAGGCGGACATTATCATGGCTCTGAGGGCTATACCTTCTGCATGAGTCAGTTCTGAATAACAGTGTTAAGGTCAACACGATGAAAAACCTCATTATCACAATAACAGGTATTGATGCAGGTGACGATTCTTTGCCCTGCCATCTTTATCCGACAGAGACCTGCGATACGGTGAGTTTCAATACTTCTCCGGGGCTTAATACAGAGACTGTCAGAGCGGTACTTTATTCTCTGTTTGAAGATGCCTGTAATGTTGATTATTCCCAGGAAGATGGTTCGGGGTCGTTTATTGCAATTGATTCTCCCCCGAATCCAGGATGCTATGAGTATTCACTGAAATAACATTTCCTGCGATGACGTATTTCTGTTGATTTAATTTATCCCCCTCACTGGTTTACTGACGGATTATTGCCATGAGTTTTAATGCCAAAGACATGACGCAGGGCGGTCAGATTGCCAATATGCGTTTCCGCATGTTTGGTCAGATTGCCAATATTATATTTTATGTGCTGTTTATTTTATTCTGGGTGCTGTGCGGGCTGATGCTGATGTACCGACTCAGCTGGCAGACCTTTGTGAACGGCTGCGTGTACTGGTGGTGTACGACGCTCGGTCCCATGCGCGATATTATTCGCTCCCAGCCCGTCTACACCATTCAGTATTACGGCCAGTCGCTGGAATATACCTCAGAACAAATCCTGGCCGATAAATACACCATCTGGTGCGGTGAGCAGTTGTGGACCAGTTTTATTTTCGCCGCCGTGGTTTCTCTCGTCATCTGTATCGTGACGTTCTTTGTTGCCAGCTGGGTACTGGGCCGGCAGGGGAAACAGCAGAGCGAGGATGAGAATACCGGCGGACGCCAGCTGTCCGACAAGCCCAAAGAAGTGGCCCGCCAGATGAAGCGTGATGGTATGGCTTCGGATATTAAAATTGGCGACCTGCCGATACTGCTGAACTCTGAAATCCAGAACTTCTGTCTCCACGGGACTGTGGGCTCCGGTAAATCTGAAGTGATACGGCGTCTGCTGAACTACGTCCGCGCCCGGGGCGATATGGCCATCATCTACGACCGGTCCTGTGAGTTCGTCAAAAGCTATTACGACCCGTCGCTCGATAAAATCCTCAACCCGCTAGACTCGCGCTGTGCCGCCTGGGATTTGTGGAAAGAGTGCCTGACGCTGCCGGACTTCGACAACATCTCCAACACCCTTATCCCGATGGGGACCAAAGAAGACCCGTTCTGGCAGGGATCAGGGCGCACCATCTTTGCTGAAGGCGCGTACCTGATGCGTGAAGACAAGGATCGCAGCTACGAGAAGCTGGTCGACACCATGCTGTCCATCAAAATTGACAAACTGCGCGCCTATCTGCAAAACACCCCGGCCGCAAACCTGGTGGAAGAGAAGATTGAGAAAACCGCCATCAGTATCCGTGCGGTGCTGACCAACTACGTCAAGGCCATCCGCTACCTGCAGGGCATTGAGAAGAACGGCGAGCCGTTCACTATCCGCGACTGGATGCGCGGTGTGCGTGAAGACCAGCCCAACGGCTGGCTGTTCATCTCCTCCAACGCAGACACCCATGCTTCCCTGAAGCCGGTTATCTCGATGTGGCTGTCGATTGCCATCCGCGGCCTGCTGGCGATGGGGGAGAACCGCAACCGGCGCGTGTGGATTTTCGCTGACGAGCTTCCCACGCTGCACAAACTGCCGGACCTGGTCGAAATCCTCCCGGAAGCCCGTAAGTTCGGGGGCTGTTATGTCTTTGGTATTCAGTCGTATGCCCAGCTGGAAGATATCTACGGCGTGAAACCCGCCGCCACGCTCTTTGATGTCATGAACACCCGGGCATTCTTCCGCTCCCCGAGTAAAGAGATTGCGGAGTTTGCCGCCGGCGAAATCGGTGAGAAAGAAATCCTCAAGGCCAGCGAGCAGTACTCCTACGGTGCAGACCCGGTGCGTGACGGGGTGTCGACCGGGAAGGAGAAAGAGCGGGAAACGCTGGTCAGCTACTCGGATATTCAGACGCTGCCTGACCTGTCCTGCTATGTCACGCTGCCCGGGCCGTATCCGGCCGTGAAACTGGCCCTCAAATACAAACCGCGTCCGAAAATTGCCGAGGGATTTATTCCTCGCTCTCTCGATGCGCGGGTGGATGCGCGGCTCAGTGCGCTGCTTGAAGCGCGGGAAGCTGAAGGCAGTCTTGCCAGGGCGCTTTTCACGCCGGATGCGCCGGAACCGGGGCCAGCGGATACAGACAGTCATGCCGGTGAACAACCTGAGCCAGCAGAAGTGACAGTATCTCCGGCACCGGTAAAAGCGACGCAGACAACGAAGATGCCGGCAGAGGAACCTTCCGTCAGAGCAACGGAGCCTCCCGTCCTGCGGGTCACGACCGTACCGTTGATTAAACCGAAAGCGGCCGGGACTGCCGCAACAGCATCCTCTGCCGGTACCCCTGTTGCACCTGCTGGCGGGACAGAACAGGAACTGGTGCAGCACTCAACAGAACAGGGACGGGATATGCTGCCTGCCGGCATGAACGAGGACGGTGTAATCGAAGACATGCAGGCGTATGACGCCTGGCTGGCAGATGAGCAGACGCTGCGCGATATGCAGCGGCGTGAAGAGGTCAACATCAACCACAGCCACCGCCACGATGAGCAGGATGATGTCGAGATTGGGGGGAACTTCTGATGCTTAGTTTCAGCCAGGTTAAATCAGCTGGCAGTGCCGGTAATTACTATACGGACAAGGATAATTACTACGTTATCGGGAGTATGGACGAGCGCTGGCAGGGTAAAGGCGCGGAAGCGCTTGGTCTTGAAGGAAAGGTAGACAAGCAGGTCTTCACGGAGCTTCTGCAGGGAAAACTACCTGATGGCAGCGACCTGACCCGGATACAGGATGGCGTGAATAAGCACCGGCCCGGTTACGACCTGACCTTCTCGGCACCGAAAAGTGTATCGATGCTGGCTATGCTGGGCGGCGATAAGCGTCTTATCGATGCTCATAATCGCGCGGTGACAGTAGCTCTTAACCAGGTGGAGTCCCTTGCCTCCACACGGGTAAAGAGAGATGGCGTTTCTGAAACGGTCCTGACCGGGAATCTGATTATTGCCCGCTTTAACCACGATACATCGCGCGCTCAGGACCCACAGATACACACGCACAGCGTGGTTATCAATGCGACACAGAACGGCGATAAATGGCAGACGCTGGCCAGCGATACCGTCGGTAAAACCGGGTTTTCCGAAAACATACTGGCCAACCGCATCGCTTTGGGAAAGATATACCAGAACTCTCTCAGGGCCGATGTTGAGTCTATGGGTTACAAGACAGTGGATGCGGGTAAGAATGGCATGTGGGAGATGGAGGGCGTGCCGGTTGAGTCGTTTTCCACGCGCAGTCAGGAGCTCCGGGAGGCTGCAGGACCCGATGCCTCCCTGAAGTCCCGGGATGTGGCCGCGCTCGATACCCGCAAGTCGAAAGAAGCCATCGATCCGGCAGAGAAGATGGTGGAGTGGATGAACACGCTGAAGGAGACCGGGTTTGACATCCGGGGGTACCGTGAGGCCGCCGATGCGCGAGCCGCAGAGCTGGCACGTGCACCTGCCGCGCCGGTGAACACTGACGGTCCGGATATCACGGATGTGGTGACGAAAGCGATTGCCGGTCTCAGCGACCGCAAGGTGCAGTTCACGTATGCCGACCTGCTGGCACGCACGGTCGGCCAGCTGGAGGCGAAGGACGGTGTGTTTGAGCTGGCGAGAAAGGGCATCGATGCCGCCATTGAACGGGAGCAGCTTATCCCTCTCGATCGCGAGAAAGGCCTGTTCACCTCAAACATCCACGTTCTCGATGAACTCGCCGTCAAAGCCCTGAGTCAGGAGGTGCAGCGCCAGAATCATGTCTCCGTCACGCCCGATGCGTCTGTGGTGCGCCAGGTCCCTTTCAGCGATGCCGTCAGCGTGCTGGCGCAGGATCGCCCGGTCATGGGTATCGTTTCCGGTCAGGGCGGTGCAGCCGGCCAGCGGGAGCGGGTGGCCGAGTTAACCCTGATGGCCCGGGAGCAGGGGCGTGACGTCCATATCCTGGCGGCCGATAACCGCTCACGTGATTTTCTCGCCGGGGATGTGCGTCTGGCCGGGGAAACGGTGACCGGTAAATCCGCTCTGCAGGACGGGACGGCGTTTATTCCGGGCGGAACACTCATCGTGGATCAGGCGGAGAAGCTGAGCCTGAAGGAAACGATTTCCCTGCTCGATGGCGCGATGCGCCATAACGTGCAGGTCCTGCTCTCCGACAGCGGGAAGCGCAGCGGGACCGGCAGCGCGCTGACCGTACTGAAGGACAGCGGCGTGAATACGTATCGCTGGCAGGGTGGCCATCAGACCACAGCCGACATCATCAGTGAACCGGATAAAGGCGCACGCTACAGCCGGCTGGCACAGGAGTTTGCCGTCAGCGTGCGTGAAGGGCTGGAAAGCGTGGCGCAAATCAGCGGGACGCGTGAACAGAGCGTACTCAACGGCCTTATCCGTGACTCCCTCAGAAATGAGGGAGTGCTGGGTGAGAAAGACACGACCATTACAGCCCTGACGCCGGTATGGCTGGACAGCAAAAGCCGGGGCGTGCGGGATTATTACCGGGAGGGGATGGTGATGGAAAGCTGGGATCCGGAGACCCGGACGCACGATCGCTTTGTCATTGACCGGGTGACCGCGAGCAGCAATATGCTGACCCTGAAAGACCGGGAAGGGGGCCGTCTGGATCTGAAGGTTTCCGCGGTCGACAGCCAGTGGACGCTGTTCCGGGCAGATACACTGCCGGTGGCCGAGGGGGAACGTCTGGCGGTGCTCGGGAAGATACCGGACACACGCCTGAAGGGCGGGGAAAGCATCACGGTGATGAAAGTGGAGGACGGGCAACTGACGGTACAGCGTCCGGGGCAGAAAACCACGCAGACCCTGGCCGTGGGCGCGGGCGTGTTTGACGGTATTAAAATCGGCCACGGCTGGGTGGAAAGTCCCGGCAGGTCGGTTAGCGAGACGGCAACGGTCTTTGCGTCGGTGACGCAGCGTGAGCTGGATAACGCCACCCTCAACCAGCTGGCGCAGAGCGGAAGTCATCTCCGTCTGTACTCAGCGCAGGATGCGGCTCGCACGACGGAGAAGCTGTCGCGGCATACCGCCTTCAGCGTGGTCTCAGAGCAGCTGAAGACCCGATCCGGCGAGACGGACCTGGATGCGGCCATTGCGCAGCAGAAGGCCGGACTGCGTACCCCGGCAGAACAGGCCATTCACCTAGCCATCCCGCTGCTTGAAAGTGAGAAACTGACCTTCTCCCGGCCCCAGCTGCTGGCGACGGCGCTGGAAACCGGGGGCGGGAAGGTTCCGATGGCGGACATCGACACGACCATTCAGGCACAAATCAGGTCGGGGCAGTTGCTGAATGTACCGGTGGCGCACGGCTACGGCAATGACCTGCTGATTTCCCGTCAGACCTGGGACGCAGAAAAAAGCATCCTGACCCACGTGCTGGAAGGTAAAGACGCGGTGGCCCCCCTGATGGACCGTGTGCCGGCCAGTCTGATGACGGACCTGACCGCCGGACAGCGGGCGGCGACCCGGATGATTCTGGAAAGCACGGATCGGTTCACGGTGGTTCAGGGGTATGCCGGGGTGGGGAAAACCACCCAGTTCCGGGCCGTCATGAGTGCCATCAGTCTGCTGCCGGAAGAGACCCGTCCGCGCGTCATCGGTCTGGCGCCGACGCATCGCGCGGTCGGGGAAATGCAGAGTGCCGGCGTGGATGCGCGCACGACGGCGTCGTTCCTCCACGACACGCAGTTGCTGCAGCGCAATGGCCAGACACCCGATTTCAGCAACACCCTGTTCCTGCTCGACGAGAGCTCAATGGTGGGGCTGGCCGATATGGCAAAAGCCCACTCCCTCATCGTCGCTGGCGGTGGACGGGCGGTGTCCAGTGGGGATAACGACCAGCTGCAGCCCATCGCGCCGGGCCAGCCGTTCAGGCTGATGCAGCAGCGCAGCGCCGCCGACATTGCCATCATGAAAGAGATTGTGCGCCAGGTGCCTGAGCTGCGACCGGCGGTCTACAGCCTGATTGAGCGGGATGTGCACCGCGCCCTGACCACCATTGAGCAGGTCACGCCGGAGCAGGTGCCGAGAAAAGAAGGCGCCTGGGCGCCGGGCAGTTCTGTGGTGGAATTCACGCCGGCGCAGGAAAAGGCGATACAAAAGGCGCTGAGCGAGGGGAAAACCCTGCCGGCAGGTCAGCCCGCGACGCTCTACGAGGCGCTGGTGAAGGACTATACCGGACGGACCCCGGAGGCACAGTCGCAGACGCTGGTGATCACCCACCTGAACAAGGACAGGCGGGCGCTGAACAGTCTGATCCATGGCGCACGGCGGGAGAACGGGGAAACCGGCAAAGAGGAAATCACCCTGCCGGTGCTGGTCACGAGTAACATCCGTGACGGTGAACTGCGCAAATTGTCGACCTGGACGGCTCACAAGGAGGCGGTGGCGCTGGTTGATAACGTATACCACCGTATCAGCAAGGTGGATAAGGATAATCAGATGATCACCCTGACAGACAGTGAAGGAAAGGAGCGATATATCTCACCCCGGGAGGCATCGGCAGAAGGCGTCACGCTCTATCGTCAGGAAAAGATCACCGTGTCTCAGGGGGACCGAATGCGCTTCAGCAAAAGTGACCTGGAGCGCGGCTATGTGGCCAACAGTATCTGGGAGGTGCAGTCTGTTGCGGGTGACAGTGTCACGCTGTCTGATGGCAAAACCACCCGCACGCTGACCCCGAAGGCGGATCAGGCGCAGCAGCATATCGACCTCGCCTACGCCATCACGGCTCACGGCGCCCAGGGGGCCAGCGAACCGTATGCCATCGCGCTGGAAGGGGTGGCCGGTGGTCGGGAACAGATGGCCAGCTTTGAGTCTGCCTATGTGGCTTTATCCCGCATGAAACAGCATGTGCAGGTTTACACCGACAGCCGTGAGGGCTGGATAAAGGCCATCAAGCATTCACCTGAGAAAGCGACGGCGCACGATATTCTTGAACCCCGTAACGACCGGGCGGTGAAAAGCGCCGATCTGCTGTTCGGGCGGGCAAGACTACTGGATGAAACCGCCGCTGGCCGGGCAGCCCTGCAGCAGTCCGGTCTGGCACAGGGAAATTCACCGGGAAAATTCATTTCTCCGGGGAAAAAGTACCCTCAGCCGCATGTGGCGCTGCCGGCATTCGATAAGAACGGGAAAGCCGCCGGTATCTGGCTCAGCCCGCTGACCGATCGGGACGGACGGCTGGAGGCCATCGGCGGAGAGGGACGAATTATGGGCAATGACGCCGCCCGGTTCGTGGCGCTGCAGAACAGCCGCAATGGTGAAAGCCTGCTGGCCGGGAATATGGGGGAGGGCGTCAGAATGGCCCGCGACAATCCCGATACCGGGGTGGTGGTGCGGCTGGCCGGTGATGACCGCCCCTGGAACCCCGGGGCCATGACCGGCGGGCGGGTATGGGCTGAACCGGCGCCGGTGGCTCCGGTACCGCAGGCCGGGGCTGACATTATCCTCCCGCCAGAGGTTCTGGCGCAGCGGGCGGCAGAAGAACAGCAGCGCCGCGAAATGGAAAAACAGGCGGAACAGACTGCCCGGGAAGTGGCCGGGGAGGCGCGTAAAGCCGGCGAGCCGGTGGACCGGGTGAAAGAGGTTATCGGGGACGTCATCCGTGGACTCGAGCGTGACCGGCCGGGCCCGGAGAAAACGACGCTACCGGATGATCCTCAGTTCCGGCGCCAGGAGGCGGCGATTCAGCAGGTGGCCTCAGAAAGTCTGCAGCGTGAGCGTCTGCAGGCTGTGGAGCGGGACATGGTTCGTGACCTGAACCGCGAGAAAACCCTCGGGGGCGACTGACGCGCCTGCGGCTTGTCTGCTCCGGCAGCCTCCCCGATTAAAATCGGGCAGTCTGCCGGAGCGCTAAAAGGAAAAAAACATGAGAGCACAACACACATTTCCAGGTGCGACAGACCGCTGGCTTCATCGCCTGCTAACCTGGACACCGGGACAAACGGATATGATTAAAACGGTCGCACTGGTACTGATGGTGACTGACCACACCGGCTTACTGCTGGCCGGAAACAATGAAGTGATGCGCCTGCTGGGACGGGGCTGTTTTCCACTGTTCGGTCTGGCATGGGGAATGAATCTGGCCCGGCACGCGGAAATACGCCAGTCGCAGCTGAACAGCCTGTGGGGCTGGGCGCTGGTTGCCCAGGTGTCGTTTATGCTTATTGGATACCCGTGGTATACCGGGAATATTCTGTTTGCCTTTGCCGTTACGGGCCAGGTCCTGCGGTGGGTCAGCCAGCCGTCCTGGTATTACACCCTCCCGGCGGCTGGACTGCTGGTCACCTGGATACCCCTGTCAACCGGCAGCTACGGCATGGCCGGAGTGGGCATGCTCACCGCCAGCTGGCTGCTTTGTCGCGCACAGCATGCACCGGAACGGCTGGGATACGGGGTGCTGTGGGCCCTCATGGTGTTGCTGATGAATATGCATGACGTGAGTGAATCAGTGGCCGGGCTGGCGATTGCGCTGCTGACGCTGATGGTGTGCTCATCTGCCGGAGAACGTGTGAAACGCTTCTGGCCGCGGCAGTTCTTCGTGATGTTCTATGCCGTGCACCTGGCGGTACTCGGTATTGTCGTCTCGATGTAAAAAAAAACCGGACACAGGTCCGGGGGCGGGCACATTGCCCGTAAACGTGACAAAGGGGACATCATCGTTGTGTCCACTGCATTGCGAGGTGAAACGATGATACCGTTAGCGTATCGTATACCTCAGACCTGTAGCTTTTATTGATATGGCCCCTTATGAGTGAAGAAAAACGCCCTGTACTGAGCCTGAAACGAAAACCGGCGGAGAACAGCACGGCCCCCTCAGAGGCAACCCCTGCTCCTGGTGTGGTGCGCCGAAAGAAGGTCGTGGTGGTCTCGTCCCCGCCGGCCTGGAAGGCAAAGAAAGCGAAACTTGAGAAGGCTAAACAAGCGGCCGAAGCCGACGCGCGCAACGCTGCGCCGGCGCCGGATAAAGCGGTAAAGACGCCACCTCCGGTGCGTTATCTTCGCCTGCTGCCGCCGGAACAGGCCATCATGACCCTGAAGGCATTCTGGCCACAGCTGTTCGACGGAAACTCACCCCGTCTGCTGGCGACGGGAATGCGCGAGCAGCTGTTTGCCGACATTGTGAACCGCGACCTGCCGCTGTCGCATAAACAGGTCATTAAGTGCCTGAAGAGTCTGACCCGGTCTGCGGGCTATCTGTCCCGGATGAAGGTGGGGGCCTCCCGCTATGATCTGCAGGGGAATGCCGTTGCGACCGTCACTGCAGAGGAAGCGCAGTACGCCAGTGAGCGCATGATGAAGGAGCTGCTGCGGGCTGAACGAAAGATGAGTCAGACCCTTTAATTATATTTACCCATTCCTGATAATTATACTTGGGAATCCTCAGCTAATAGATGTAACGAAAATTAGCTGAGGGTATGCCTGAAATAGCAACAGGTATTCATTTTATATTTGCCGCATTACAGGCTGCGGCATCATAACTGTCCGTGCAGACAGATTCTGGATGACGATGACTGAAAAAATTATTGCTCTCGTAGATTATGAAAATATTGGTACACTTGAAAATGTCCGTCTGTCCCGTTATGAACGCCTTATTTTATTTACCGGGCCTCAGCAGGAGTTTATACGTTTTCCAGCTGTAACGTATGCAGGTGATATATCGGTAAGCGTATTCCAGGTTTCGAATGTGTCAAAAAATAATGTGGACTTCCATCTGGTGTTTGAGCTGGGAAGACTTAGCGCGACTGCACCGGAAGAGACGATATTTCATATTATCTCGAATGATAAAGGCTATGATGGCGTCATTGCCGAGCTATGCAGGGCGGGGAGACGATGTTGCCGTATATCATCGCCTTGCTCTGCAGAGAAACCGAAGGCGGCACCTATGGTAATCAGTAACGATGAAGTGCTGCACCTGACCGATAAAGTCCAGTCATTAAGTAAAAAATCTGCAGGGAACCGCCCGGCGAATACTTCATCCCTGATGAATTATATTAAATCCCTGTCCGGTAATACAAAAGGCATGGCGCTTTATGGTCGCGTTAAAGAGGAATTAATCAGGCGTGGTGTGATTGCGGTGTATGAGAAAACAGTGGTCTGGCGATAATGAAATTAAGACGGCTGTGAATGTTATTTTTATCTAAAAAGGAATCAATATGTTCAGATATTTCATTCTGCGCCCTGAGCAGCAGTTATTCTGTTATTTATACGGCTGCGCGCTGGCACTGGTTCAGATGGTTTTATTTTCTCCTGTATCCCGGGCAAGCGGATTTTATCTGGTTGCGTTATCTGTCGCGCTGTTCTGGGCCGGTCTGGCCCTGTACACCCGGCACATCGACCGGATGAGAAAGCCAGAGGTCTCACCGCTGGTCAGTATTCGCGACGGTATTCAGGTGGTGGCCGAGGTGCCGCGCCATGAAAAGGCCCGGCTGGAATGGGAAATCCTCCGGGATGATGAGGTGTTTCGCCAGCAAAGGTGTCAGCTTACAGGCCTGACCGGACGGGTTATCAGCCGGGGGCTGTTGTATACGCCGGCGGTGATGCTGGTCGGTATCGGTATTCTCGCCTGGGGTTCCCCACAGGATGCCATCCGGCTGATTAATGCTCTTCGTAATATGCCTGCTGCGGAACTGGTGCATCAGATTGGTTTTGTCCTGTGCCACTTCCTGCAGATTAGCGTCATATCAGTTCTGATTGCTGATGTTGTAGCCGGGAGAGGACTGCCGAATGTATTTCGCCGCGCGTTGCTCGACAGGCTGCCGGCAGAGTTCTGCCTTATCAGAAGAGGGACAGAAAGATGAGGAAGACGACAGGAAAACGCATCGGGAAAGAAAGGAACATCAGGGAATAAAATACATGGCAAAGATATTAATGATGGCGGGCAGTACCGTTGTTGTGCTGAGTTTGCTGGGATTTCTGGTGCTGCTTCTGAAAGGACGCGCAGTAACGAAGACTTCCCCGGTTCTGAGGTCACTGAAAGCCCTGGGTATTCGCCCCTCAGAGGCTGAGCAACGGTTGTGTCGCCAGCGGGTCTGGGTGGGTAATGACACACTGATGACGCCACGGGAACAACATTTTTTCCGGGCATTGCTGAGGCATACCAGCCGAACACGCTGGCTGTTGTGTCCTCAGGTCCGGGTGGCAGATATTGCCACACTCTCTCCCCATATCCGGCCACGATCCCGGACCTGGTGGCAACTCTTCCGGATGGCATCACAGTGGCACTGCGATGTGGTCATCGTTGACATCCATACCTTCGCTATCATCGGCGCAGTTGAACTGGATGATGCCTCACACCAGAAAAAACACCGTATCCGGCGCGATATTCTGCTGGAAGAGGTTCTGAGGCAGGCCGGCATTCCACTACTACGCGATCGGGATTCGGAGAGTCTGGTAAGAAAGGTCGTAGAGTTTCTGAAATACCGGGAAGCCGGTGCTGAAGAAAAATCCATAACCGTTATGAAATCAACGACAAAGCATAGCGAACACAAGGAGAAAGAAAAATGATTATCGCCGCTGAAGTGAAACGTGATGAACAGGGGTACTGGACACATCCTGCGCTGGTACGAAGTGGCTGTGAAACTTCCGCAGAATTAAGTTACTGGCTCAGAACCCATAAACTCCAGTGCTTTGTGATAACAATGCGCGATGAAGCGCCTGAAGCTTTCGCTGCCGGATTTACGGATGAAGCCCCGAATGCCCGTGGCTGGATACCGGAGCCACCGGATGATGATGGCTGGTTTCTGGGATCTGTCCACGATACCGGCGACGGACCCGTCTGCTACTGGTTTCGTCATACCACAAAATCCTGACGCCTCCGCATCGCGTCGTTGTCCAACCTCGGGAACGGGGAAAAGCCAGTTTCCCCGCTCCCGGCGTTTCTTAAACACCCGTTAAGGAAATACTGTGAAAAAAATGAACCGTACGCTCCGCAGATGTTGTCTGTCCGGGCTTATCAGCCTGTCTTTGTTTGCACCAGTTCCGGCCGTGTATGCCGCCAGCATCGAGACGGGGTATTCGCCGGAAGGAACGGCTCTGCAGCTGGTCCTGAAGACTATTAATTCTGCACAGCAGGAAATCCGGCTGATGGGCTATTCCTTCACCTCACCCGAAGTCGCCGGCGCGCTTGTCAGGGCAAAACAGCGTGGTCTCGATGTGAAAGTGGTTCTGGACTGGAAAGCCAATACAGGCAGGCAAAACAAGGCGAGTCTGGCGGCCATGAATCTTCTGGTCAATGCCGGTATCCCGGTTCGCACAGTGTCGCAGTACAAAATCATGCACGATAAAGTCATTATTGCTGACGGCCGTAATGTTGAAGTGGGGTCTTTTAACTACACTCGAGCCGCTGATCGGTTCAATTCAGAGAACGTGCTAGTCGTGTGGGATGAACCAGTCGTTGCTCAACGCTATCTCCAGCACTGGCAAACTCGGTGGGAGATGGGAAAAGACTGGAGTTCCTCGTATTAACCTCCTCGCTCAATAGCCTGCTCATTGCGCCAACAAGGGCAGGTTATATAACAAAAAATAACGTAACTCTCGCTGCATCCAGCGACGTGTAGTATCTTTGTTCAAGTATTCAGTTATATGCTTGAGGAGGCAGAGATGTCACAGGTCGTTAACGGAGTTACTTCCTCATCTAAACGTCCCTATAGGAAGGGCAACCCTGTTTCTGCGGCAGAACGTCAGCAGAAAGCTGTTGCCCGAAAAAAAGCGACGCACAAAGAGGTGAGAGTATTTGTGCGGGACAAGCTTAAAAACCAGCTTCAAATCATGTGTGAGAATGAAGGAATTACTCAGGCAGCAATGATTGAGAGGCTGATTGAAAGGGAATCAGCGAAACTAGGAATCGACGTAACGACGTCACATTCTTGATCATGCCTGCTATGAGTGCTAGATTACTGAACGTTTAGAATTCTTGGCTGGCCACACCATAAGGTGGCAGGGAGCTGGTTTTGTGGATGTTTACCCGGAACCAGAAAGTAAAAACCCCGATAATCTTCTTCAATCTTGGCGGAAGGAAAAGATTAACGGGGCCCTAATAAACTGCATAGAAGCTGTTGCTCTATGCAGGGAGTATATGTACATGCTCAGAAAACTTCAAGCTCAGTTTCTGTGTCATTCGCTCCTTCTGTGCAACATAAGCGCAGGAAGCGGTGACTGATCATAACCAACAAAGCTCATGCAAGTATGTTCAGGTAAACAATCCTGAACCTGTTTTCACGGTTCCCCAGGACTACACTCCCTGGCCTTTCTCGCTGAAACTTATGGTAAAAGCCAATGGTTTCACTGAAAGCTTCAGTTTCGATATCGCATCAGCGATGTCGCGTAGGGACGGAATACGAAAACGTAAACCCCCATTTTTGCGCCGCAGAGCGATGAATGCGTTGCTCATGGCGATGTGTTTTTATTACGATCCCCTGTCAAATAAAGTTCTGCGCTCACTCAGGGAGATTGCCCTGGAGTGCGGACTTGCAACTAAATCTCTTTCTGGCGAAGTGTCCATTACACGAGCAATCAGGGCACTGGAATCGCTGGAAAAAGATTTTGAATTTGTTGCCTGCTCATCGGATTGCTATTCAACTGCTGAGATTTTTTTCACCCCTAAGCTGTTCGAATTTCTTGGCGTATTTCCACTCTCTCTGAGCGAAGCCAGACTGAAGTGTCTGGCCGCCAAAAACAGCGGCAGGGAGAGTGCAG
>NZ_CP022826.1 GCF_002269255.1 Klebsiella quasivariicola
GTGAATCAAAAGAATCCATACCTACAGCTTTCTGACATTGAGTCAGTAGAAGGTCTTTCGCCGGAGTTCATCTCCTGGCTAGAAAGCCAATCCCCTAAAGAATCACCCCAGCAGCTGCCTTTAAATGAAGGTGCTGAACCAGCGCGCAAAACCCGCCGTCGTCGCGGTACGCACTCAACGGCGTGTCTCTGCCCGGAACCCAGCTGGTACCGACCGGACAACTTCAAAAAGCTCCCTGGCCAGCTTGGCCATGCCTACAACCGCCTTGTTCGCCGCGATCGTAAAACCGGCGCGTTAAGTCTGCGTATGCGGATCAGCCGCCACCCGTACTTCGTGCAGCTGCGTGAGCAGGCCGGCCGGAAGCGTGACTTCCGCCCGGAGCGGGAGAATCTGCTTGATGCCATCGTGCCGCTTATGGTCAGCACCGTTGACCGGGCAACCCATATAGACACTATCAACCTCAGCAAAATGGCGTGGCAGCTCAGCGAAAAAGACAGCGAAGGGAACGTGATCCGGAAGGTGACGGTTCCGCGGGTTTGCCGGCTGCTGCAGCACATGATGGAGTACGGGTTACTGGTGCTGCCTGAAGGTGTCACATGGGACCCGTTTAACCGCAAGTGGTTCCCCAAGCATGTCGTGCTGACGGAACGGCTCTGGAAGATAATCGGCGTTGATCTCGATAAACTGTATGCGGAGCAGGCCGAACAGGTCGCCGCTGAAGCGGCAGGATGGATAACCCGCGATGAGCATGGCCAGGCGGAAGAAATCTCTGTCAAAGCGGCGCGCCGGCGCTGGTATGAGAACATGATGCACGCCACGCTGGTTCGCCGGCGTGAAGCCGCCCTGAAGGGGAAGCGCGAGAAGAAGCTGAAAGCGCTGGCAGAAAAGCCCTTTGACGACCGTGTATATGCCATGTCCGTTCATCTGATGCGGACGCTGCCGAAAGACGAACTGCACGCGCTGTCGCCTGAACAGTTCACGCAGCGCGTATTCAGCCACCTTTATCAGCTCGATCTGGGGCTGGAGAGGGAAGCAGGCCCCCCTGCTTATCACTGATTTTATCCCCCTGTAATTTTCTAACCGCCGCCTGGCGGTTTTCGTGCTGGCCAGCCGGCGCGACCTGCTCAAATTTCCTCCAGTTTTAACGTGTGGCCATCGTGATTTTTTGACCTTCTGGCGCCGCCGGTGGATAACCGGCAGTGAAATCACCTCTATCCACAGTTATCCGCAAAGGAGGAAATAAAGTGACCTGCAATCGTGGTCAAAGCAAGCTGCAATACACTCTTAACTTCTTTAAAAAGATGTTTATTCAATAAAAGAGATCACTGTTATTCAGGCGCAATTTTCTGTGGATTATGGGAATATGCCTGGCCTTTCAGCGCCGCTACGCGGCACGACGGCCAGAATGGTCGCTATGCTCCCAGGTTAGCACCCGGCAAATGCCGGGCAGGGTGTCCAGCAGAAACCTCCAGGGCAGATTCTTCTTTGCCCCACCGTGCTTTTCCCCGCCGAGCCAACGGCTCGGCAGAAAAAAGCATGATGGATGATGTAACTAAGAACACCCCCGTAAGACGGCAGGGCTGCGACACGCACCCCTGACGTCAACGCTACTACCCACGCGGGCGGTGTGCCGCTAACGTCACACCGCCCGCTCGCAGTAGCCAGGGGGTAATGTGGCCACAGCGTCACCTGCAGGGCAGTCTGGCAGGTAAATCGCCTGCCATATCGTGCAATGCCTTTCAGGCAATCAACGCCAGTTTCAGCTGTGAGTTTTAAAATTAACAGGGAAAAGAGGATCGATTTAGCCGCGGTTATCCACGTCAGCCGCTCGCAGGCGCGTTAAACAGGGTGAAGACAGGGGAATGTTGCTCTTTTTGCAGTGAAGGGGTCAGTTTGGATATAGAGAATTATTGTACGGTAAGCCTGTTTTTTGAACAGACTTACCTATAGGGGGTCGTCTCAGAAAACGGAATCTATGGTCACTCCCGTTTTTGCAACACCGATTTTGACGACAAGTTGGCTTGCTTGAATCTATCCGGCGTCTGAATGGGATTTTATTCCCGCGCCTTGATGAGTTCCGCGCCTGATGAACCTCCAGAAAATATACGGCTTCAATGAGCCTTTCCGTTTTACAGGTTCCTCAACAGGCCGGTGGGCCGTTAGTATCATCAATATCAGTATTCGCAAAACCAGATCAGTAATTCTTTAAACCGGTGTATTTCTGCCGTTATGCTACATAAGTTTGCTGTCGTGCCGTTAGGGCCCAGGCTATTCTGGCCAGCTTGTTTGCCAGAGCACAAGTGACGACAAAGTTGCTTTTCCGGCACAGTAAATCCCTGACCCAATCGGCCAATTTGCCAGACTGGTGTTCCAGTTTTTGTATGAATACCCTGGCACATTGAACCAACAAAGTTCGGATCTTTTTATTACCTCGCTTACTAATTCCCAGCAATGTCGTCCTACCTCCCGTGCTGTACTGCCGAGGTACAAGCCCTGTTGCCGCCGCAAAGTCACGGCTGCTGGCGTACTGCTTCCCGTCGCCAATCTCAGTTGAAATAGTACTCGCTGTCAGTGTTCCGACGCAGGGAATGCTCAGCAAGCGCTGTCCAACCTCATCTTCGTCCAACTTTCGTTTCAACTGGGATTCCAAATCTTTAATCTGCTCAACAAGATAGTGATAATGCTGTTGTAATTTCAGCAATAACTGGCTGAGGTAAAGAGGCAAACTATTATCCTCAAGAATGGTACTCAGTCGACTAAGGGGTTTGAGGTCCAACCGTACGAAAACGTACGGTAAGAGGAAAATTATCGTCTGAAAAATCGATTAGTAGACAAGAAAGTCCGTTAAGTGCCAATTTTCGATTAAAAAGACACCGTTTTGATGGCGTTTTCCAATGTACATTATGTTTCGATATATCAGACAGTTACTTCACTAACGTACGTTTTCGTTCTATTGGCCTTCAGACCCCAATAACGACCCGGCCAAGATAAATCGCATGACGGCCTTTTTGGCCGGGGGTAGCATGACCGGACACTTTGCGTATACCCAAATTAACCGGAGGTGATGTGTTTGAAGGTACAGATTGGTTTGACTATCTGATTGTCGTTTTCAGAAGACGGCTGCACTGAACGTCAGAAGCCGACTGCACTATAGCAGCGGAGGGGTTGGATCCATCAGGCAACGACGGGCTGCTGCCGGCCATCAGCGGACGCAGGGAGGACTTTCCGCAACCGGCCGTTCGATGCGGCACCGATGGCCTTCGCGCAGGGGTAGTGAATCCGCCAGGATTGACTTGCGCTGCCCTACCTCTCACTAGTGAGGGGCGGCAGCGCATCAAGCGGTGAGCGCACTCCGGCACCGCCAACTTTCAGCACATGCGTGTAAATCATCGTCGTAGAGACGTCGGAATGGCCGAGCAGATCCTGCACGGTTCGAATGTCGTAACCGCTGCGGAGCAAGGCCGTCGCGAACGAGTGGCGGAGGGTGTGCGGTGTGGCGGGCTTCGTGATGCCTGCTTGTTCTACGGCACGTTTGAAGGCGCGCTGAAAGGTCTGGTCATACATGTGATGGCGACGCACGACACCGCTCCGTGGATCGGTCGAATGCGTGTGCTGCGCAAAAACCCAGAACCACGGCCAGGAATGCCCGGCGCGCGGATACTTCCGCTCAAGGGCGTCGGGAAGCGCAACGCCGCTGCGGCCCTCGGCCTGGTCCTTCAGCCACCATGCCCGTGCACGCGACAGCTGCTCGCGCAGGCTGGGTGCCAAGCTCTCGGGTAACATCAAGGCCCGATCCTTGGAGCCCTTGCCCTCCCGCACGATGATCGTGCCGTGATCGAAATCCAGATCCTTGACCCGCAGTTGCAAACCCTCACTGATCCGCATGCCCGTTCCATACAGAAGCTGGGCGAACAAACGATGCTCGCCTTCCAGAAAACCGAGGATGCGAACCACTTCATCCGGGGTCAGCACCACCGGCAAGCGCCGCGACGGCCGAGGTCTTCCGATCTCCTGAAGCCAGGGCAGATCCGTGCACAGCACCTTGCCGTAGAAGAACAGCAAGGCCGCCAATGCCTGACGATGCGTGGAGACCGAAACCTTGCGCTCGTTCGCCAGCCAGGACAGAAATGCCTCGACTTCGCTGCTGCCCAAGGTTGCCGGGTGACGCACACCGTGGAAACGGATGAAGGCACGAACCCAGTGGACATAAGCCTGTTCGGTTCGTAAACTGTAATGCAAGTAGCGTATGCGCTCACGCAACTGGTCCAGAACCTTGACCGAACGCAGCGGTGGTAACGGCGCAGTGGCGGTTTTCATGGCTTGTTATGACTGTTTTTTTGGGGTACAGTCTATGCCTCGGGCATCCAAGCAGCAAGCGCGTTACGCCGTGGGTCGATGTTTGATGTTATGGAGCAGCAACGATGTTACGCAGCAGGGCAGTCGCCCTAAAACAAAGTTAGGCCGCATGGACACAACGCAGGTCACATTGATACACAAAATTCTAGCTGCGGCAGATGAGCGAAATCTGCCGCTCTGGATCGGTGGGGGCTGGGCGATCGATGCACGGCTAGGGCGTGTAACACGCAAGCACGATGATATTGATCTGACGTTTCCCGGCGAGAGGCGCGGCGAGCTCGAGGCAATAGTTGAAATGCTCGGCGGGCGCGTCATGGAGGAGTTGGACTATGGATTCTTAGCGGAGATCGGGGATGAGTTACTTGACTGCGAACCTGCTTGGTGGGCAGACGAAGCGTATGAAATCGCGGAGGCTCCGCAGGGCTCGTGCCCAGAGGCGGCTGAGGGCGTCATCGCCGGGCGGCCAGTCCGTTGTAACAGCTGGGAGGCGATCATCTGGGATTACTTTTACTATGCCGATGAAGTACCACCAGTGGACTGGCCTACAAAGCACATAGAGTCCTACAGGCTCGCATGCACCTCACTCGGGGCGGAAAAGGTTGAGGTCTTGCGTGCCGCTTTCAGGTCGCGATATGCGGCCTAACAATTCGTCCAAGCCGACGCCGCTTCGCGGCGCGGCTTAACTCAGGTGTTAGCTTGACGCTCCGCGCAGGAAAGAGAAAATGGATAAACTTCCAAATTTCATATTTGAAAACTATAGTGACTTAAAAAGGCTTTGTTGAATAAATCAGATTTCGGGTAAGTCTCCCCCGTAGCGGGTTGTGTTTTCAGGCAATACGCACGCTTTCAGGCATACCTGCTTTCGTCATTTTGTTCAGCGCTCGTACCAGGGCCATAGCCTCCGCAACCTGACCATCGTAGTCACGCAGCGTCAGTGAACCCCCGAACAGCTGTTTTACCCGGTACATCGCCGTTTCCGCTATCGAGCGACGGTTGTAATCTGTTGTCCATTTCCACCGCGCATTACTCCCGGTCATTCGCTGATTAGCCACTGCACGGTTACGGTCTGCATATTCACCGGGCCAGTAACCCGCACCTTTTCGGGGAGGGATAAGCGCGCTGATTTTCTTACGCCGCAGTTCATCGTGACAGAGCCGGGTGTCGTAAGCGCCGTCTGCCGATGCTGCCCTGATTTTTCTGTGAGTCTGCCGGATAAGACCCGGGAAGGCTTCTGAGTCCGTCACATTGTTCAGCGACAGGTCTGCACAGATGATTTCATGTGTGTTGCTGTCAACTGCCAGATGCAGCTTACGCCAGATACGGCGGCGTTCCTGGCCATGCTTTTTGACTTTCCACTCGCCTTCACCGAAGACCTTCAGCCCGGTGGAATCAATCACCAGATGCGCGATTTCACCCCGGGTGAACGTTTTGAAACTGACATTAACCGACTTTGCGCGCTTGCTGACACTGGTGTAATCCGGGCAGCGCAACGGAACATTCATCAGTGTAAAAATGGAATCAATAAAACCCTGTGCAGCCCGCAGGGTCAGCCTGAATACGCGTTTAATGACCAGCACAGTCGTGATGGCAAGGTCAGAATAGCGCTGAGGTCTGCCTCGTGATGAAGGCGTTGCCGACTCATACCAGGCCTGAATAGCTTCATCATCCAGCCAGAAAGTTATGGAGCCACGGTTGATGAGGGCTTTATTGTAGGTGGGCCAGTTGGTGATTTTGAACTTTTGCTTTGCCACGGAACGGTCTGCGTTGTCGGGAAGATGTGTGATCTGATCCTTCAACTCAGCAAAAGTTCGATTTATTCAACAAAGCCATTGTGAATCAGCAAAACGCCGGGTTATTCTTATTTGTCGCTTCTTTACTCGCCTTTATCGGCCCTCACTCAAGGATGTATTGTGGTTATGCGTTATTTTCGCCTGTGTATTATCTCCCTGTTAGCCACCCTGCCGCTGGCGGTACACGCCAGCCCGCAGCCGCTTGAGCAAATTAAACTAAGCGAAAGCCAGCTGTCGGGCAGCGTAGGCATGATAGAAATGGATCTGGCCAGCGGCCGCACGCTGACCGCCTGGCGCGCCGATGAACGCTTTCCCATGATGAGCACCTTTAAAGTAGTGCTCTGCGGCGCAGTGCTGGCGCGGGTGGATGCCGGTGACGAACAGCTGGAGCGAAAGATCCACTATCGCCAGCAGGATCTGGTGGACTACTCGCCGGTCAGCGAAAAACACCTTGCCGACGGCATGACGGTCGGCGAACTCTGTGCCGCCGCCATTACCATGAGCGATAACAGCGCCGCCAATCTGCTGCTGGCCACCGTCGGCGGCCCCGCAGGATTGACTGCCTTTTTGCGCCAGATCGGCGACAACGTCACCCGCCTTGACCGCTGGGAAACGGAACTGAATGAGGCGCTTCCCGGCGACGCCCGCGACACCACTACCCCGGCCAGCATGGCCGCGACCCTGCGCAAGCTGCTGACCAGCCAGCGTCTGAGCGCCCGTTCGCAACGGCAGCTGCTGCAGTGGATGGTGGACGATCGGGTCGCCGGACCGTTGATCCGCTCCGTGCTGCCGGCGGGCTGGTTTATCGCCGATAAGACCGGAGCTAGCAAACGGGGTGCGCGCGGGATTGTCGCCCTGCTTGGCCCGAATAACAAAGCAGAGCGGATTGTGGTGATTTATCTGCGGGATACGCCGGCGAGCATGGCCGAGCGAAATCAGCAAATCGCCGGGATCGGCGCGGCGCTGATCGAGCACTGGCAACGCTAACCCGGCGGTGGCCGCGCGCGTTATCCGGCTCGTAGCACCTCGCAGGCGTGCCGGGCGATATGACTGGCGGCGGCATCGGAGAGATGCCGGTCGGTAATGATGGTGGTGAACCGGGTCAAAGGTAACGCCATAAACGTGGCCACCTGATTGTATTTCGAACTGTCGCACAGCAGGATGCTTCTCGCGCTGACCTGGCTGACGGTCTCCTTGACGGTAACCTTGTTCTCATCAGGGGTGAATATCCCGCGACTGTCCCAGCCGCTGGCGGAGATAAAGGCCGTATCGATAGCCAGGTGGCGTAACGTACGCGCCGCCGATTCGCCCACGCAGGAGCGGTTCTCCCGGCACAGAGTGCCGCCGGTGTGGATCACGCCGCACTGACTGGCATCGATCAGCAGCTGGGTTATCTCAAAATCATTGGTGACCACCTGGAGATCGTTCCGGTCGAGGATCGCCCGCGCCAGCGCCAGGGTGGTAGTCCCGGCATCCAGATAGATGCAACTGTTTTTAGCGATATGACTCGCCGCCAGCGCGCCGATCGCCTGTTTCTCCTCACTCTGCAGCGTGCTTTTCACCAGATGACTGGGTTCCGCGGCCAGCCGGCTGACGGCGCGTACGCCGCCCGAGACGCTGACCAGCAGCCCCTGCTCCTCCAGTTTACTGACGTCCCGACGGATGGTCATATGGGACACGCCGAGGATCTCCGTCAGCTCGTTAATGCTTACCGCCCCACGCTGCTCCACCAGGGCTAAAATACGCTGATGTCGTTCTATTGGAATCACCGCTCTCCCCTTACCATTTTTTCACACCAGGCGTCACCACCCAGGCTACGGCCCTGGCGACACCCGGTGTTGTTGGGGTCGGTTCCGGCTGAGGGCGAAATGACACCCTTATGGGCCCGCTTACGGCAAGGATCAGCGGGTTTACGTTCAAGAAGCAGATTATGCGTTCTCATAATGCGATACACCCGCTTTGCATTAACCACAGGCAGGCCGTCCCGCTCCGACTCCCGTCGCAGCAGCGCCCACACACGGCGATAACCATACGTCGGCAGGTCAGCCACCGCCATGTTTATCCGGGACAATACGGTGGTATCGTCAGAACGGGGCTGCCGTCTGCGATCCTGTCAGTCAGATGGCCGGTGAACCCGAATGCTCAACTGCGCACGCGACACGCCAAGACTTCTGCAAACGTCGCTTATTCGTCGTTCCCAGGCAACGAGGGCGCATGCGCAATCCATTTTTTTGCCCGGCCGAACTCCACGGCCTCTTTGAGTATCTCGGCTTCCATCGTCTTTTTGCCCAGAAGGCGCTGGAGTTCGCGAATTTGCTTATTGGCGGCAGCGAGTTCGGAGGCCGGCACCACTTCCTCGCCCGATGCAACAGCCGTCAGTGAACCGTCTTAATATTGCTTGCGCCATTTGAATATCTGGTTTGCATTGATGCCATGCAGGCGCGCGACATGAGACACGGTCATACCGGGCTCCATAGTCTGCTGAATAATGGCAATTTTTTCCTGCGGTGTACGACGCCGACGCCGCTCAGGTCCTGATAACACTCCAACCATCTTATCGTTCTGACTGGTATTAAACATAGTTCCAAGACTACCTCTTATTTTAAGAGAGTCGAAGTGTCTGGTGATCTATGGGGCCAGTCTAGCCCTCTTCCAAGTGTAGGGAGATATAGTCAAAGTTTGCTTCTCCGCCGATGAGTCCGCCCTGCGTCGGATAGTCCGATTTTTTACCGGCGAAGCACGGCTCTCCTAACCCTATCTAAAGCGAATAACTTTTTTCAACAGGGCCGCGTGCCAATGCAAGAGCGATAGGCGCTCTACGCGCCAATTTGACCACTTAAAACAGGTAAATTGAGGGGTTGTAATGTGTTGATGTAACAGGCTTTTATTTTAATGTCTTGGCATATGTATAATGGTAGTCTAGCCCTCCTTTCAACAAGGAGTACTCATGGAAACCTACAATCATACATATCGGCACCACAACTTTTCACATAAAGACTTAAGTGATCTCACCTTCACCGCTTGCACATTCATTCGCAGCGACTTTCGACGTGCTAACTTGCGTGATACGACATTCGTCAACTGCAAGTTCATTGAACAGGGTGATATCGAAGGCTGCCACTTTGATGTCGCAGATCTTCGTGATGCAAGTTTCCAACAATGCCAACTTGCGATGGCAAACTTCAGTAATGCCAATTGCTACGGTATAGAGTTCCGTGCGTGTGATTTAAAAGGTGCCAACTTTTCCCGAACAAACTTTGCCCATCAAGTGAGTAATCGTATGTACTTTTGCTCAGCATTTATTTCTGGATGTAATCTTTCCTATGCCAATATGGAGAGGGTTTGTTTAGAAAAATGTGAGTTGTTTGAAAATCGCTGGATAGGAACGAACCTAGCGGGTGCATCACTGAAAGAGTCAGACTTAAGTCGAGGTGTTTTTTCCGAAGATGTCTGGGGGCAATTTAGCCTACAGGGTGCCAATTTATGCCACGCCGAACTCGACGGTTTAGATCCCCGCAAAGTCGATACATCAGGTATCAAAATTGCAGCCTGGCAGCAAGAACTGATTCTCGAAGCACTGGGTATTGTTGTTTATCCTGACTAATTGCTTTGATGTGTGATTTTAAACGCTCAAATTTATAAAACGAATAATATTGTCAACCTTGCAATAATAGACATAGGGACAACCATGTATAAATTTTTACCCTCAGGCGTCTTCACAATAGAGCCATATAGCAGTGGGTCACTTAGTGGGCTTAATTTTTCCATTAAAGATAATATTAATATTGCTCAGTATAAAACATCATATGGTAGCCCATCTTGGCAAGTAAACATAAGGCTGCCATTTATAAGGCACTGTTGCAAAAATGTGGAGGTGATAGGGGTACTACGCCGGAACCCCAGATTTTTCCGTCCGTTCAAATTATCCACGGTTGAACAGCTTGATCCCGTCCGCCCGCAGTTGACCAACAGGGGAAATATGCCTGTACAAAGTTTGCCGGGTTATCCCAAGTTCCTGGCATAGCGTACTGACCTTTGTTTCTGATTGTCCCATTGATGCCATTGCCAGTCGCAGTTTGACTGGCGTCATTTTATAAGGTCGGCCGCCGTTCCGCCCACGGGCTCTTGCTGATGCCAGACCTGCAGTCGTTCTTTCAGCAATCAGTTCGCGCTCAAACTCCGCCAGTGCGGCAAAGATACCGAAGACAAGCTTGCCAGCGGCCGTTGTTGTGTCGATAGTCGCCCCGTGACCGGTCAGCACTTTCAGACCGGTCCCCCTCGCGGTCAGGTCGTGCACTGTATTAATGAGATGACGAAGATCACGACCGAGGCGGTCCAGCTTCCATACGACCAGCGTGTCTCCGGGTCGTAGTGCTTTCAGACAGGCTGTAAGTCCAGGACGCTCTTCTCGTTTGCCCGATGCCCGGTCCTCATAAAAATGTGCGGCATCAACACCTGCGGCGATCAGTGCATCACGTTGTAAATCATTCGTCTGCGAACCATCCGCTTTTGACATCCGAATATATCCGATGAACATATTTCCTCTGTCACATATACGTTCGATTATGTGACATTCTGATTTGGGTACCATAATCTGTCAACGGTAGTCACATTACCCGTAATTTAAATTATGACACGTAAAGGTTCTATGTTAATGATAATGTGACAAGCGCGTTTAAATAGGCATAAGGATCAGAGATGCCTACTAAAAATAAGCTCCTCAGTATTCTTTCGGACGCCGAGCAGGAAGCGCTCTATGGTCTACCTGATTTCGATGATGCACAGCGGCTGGAGTTTCTGGCGCTGAATGAATATGAACTGGCGCTGGCCTGCAGTCGCCGGGGGCTTCACGCTCAAATTTATTGCATCATCCAGATCGGAGAGCATGAAAAACCTCGGGGCAGCCATCGAATGATGCCATCTACAGGGGTTAAAATAACCACCATCATTTCATAACAATACCTGCTGACTATGAAGATCTACGTCATCAAAATAGCAGTTCATGGAGTCAGTCCGATGGTCTGGCGTCGGCTGAGAATTGCTGCCGACACGTCACTGGCCGCGCTTCACTTCATTTTCCAGATAGTGCAGGGCTGGGGGGACGACCATCTCCATCAATTTCACATTTATGGCAAAGATTACGGTATCTCCTACGAAGGAGGCATCGGTTTTGTCGATAATCCGTTCCGGGTCGTGATTGATGATTTTGCTTTTGATGCTGGCGATCGCTTTACCTATGAATACAATTTCTTTGAGCACTGGCTTCATGACATTCGTGTTGAGGCCATTTATGAAAACTCTACGCTGAAAGCGCCGTTTTGTATAAGCGGCCATGGTATGCCCGGAGCCACAGCTGCGGATGAGTTCGATAAAACCCTGGCGTTTCTTGAAGCTATCGTTAATGCGGATGATGAAACAACGGTCGGCGAGATCCGCCCTTTTGCTGACGACCTGGATGCTGTCAGGTTCAACCGCCACAAAATCAACCGGCAACTGAGCAGGCTCGACCTTGCATCTCCGGTACTGGAGCCTGAAGTTATCTGGCTGGGCCGTCGTCGCTGACTGATGTCTATAAAGGTATACGTTTTCAGCATGCCTCTCAGATCCCCGAAAAAATGTCTATAAACCTCCCTAAATCAGTGTTTATGGATTATTCTTTAAATCTCTATGATGTTTAAAGACCTTCCGGAGGTTTTGCGTGCAATATGCCTACATCAGGGTAAGCTCGGCCGATCAGAATACGGCCCGTCAGGAAGAGGCATTGTCAAAGGCGGGTTTTCAGCCTGATAAAATTTGTGTTGAGCATGCCAGCGCGAAGGACACAAACCGC
The DNA here is from genome assembly GCF_002269255.1 of Klebsiella quasivariicola. NCBI lineage: Bacteria > Pseudomonadati > Pseudomonadota > Gammaproteobacteria > Enterobacterales > Enterobacteriaceae > Klebsiella > Klebsiella quasivariicola. The sequence goes on from NZ_CP022826.1 coordinate 11,977, forward strand.
CCGGGGTTACAGGAACTCCTGGGGCAATTACGCCCTGGTGATACGCTTCTGGTTCATTCCATCGATCGCCTTTGCCGGAATATGTCGGATATGTGCGCTGTCACCACCCGGCTTCGTGACCAGGGCGTTACCCTTATTTTTCTGAAAGAGCAGCTGACGTTCAGCGCCGGCACAAACAATCCGATGCAGGAACTGCAGCTGCACATGATGTCGGCATTCAGCCAGTTTGAACGAGCCTTACTGAAGGAAAGGCAGGCCGACGGCATCGCCGCGAAAAAAGCACGGGGTGAAAAAACAGGGCGCCCCGGCGCCGATATCAAAAAGATCCAGGAAATTGACGCACTCAGAAGCAGAGGGGTCAGGCTCAGGATCGCCTGCGACCATGCGGGCCTTGGCGTTTCCACATATTATAAGCTTCGTCACCAGATGAACAACCAGTAGCCGGGAGATAGTCATCCACCACAGCAGGAGGCAATGATGCAACTGACGCTCCAGATAGTCATCACCGATGAATCAGGCTCCAGTCGAACGGAGGAACTGATGACAATCCAGAAATCAGGGGAGACCCGGAACGACATCGGATTATCGGTGTCAGAATCCAAGCTGTTGCTGAATACGGTCCAGCAGTCGGTGGTCCAGCTGCAGGCAGACGAATATACTCAACACCATATCCGGTGCCCTCACTGCCTTGCTGCGCGCAGAATCAAAGGCAAACAGAAAATACGGTACCGGACGCTGTTTGGCGTTATTCCGGTATCCGGGCTTCGGGTGTACCGGTGCCGTTGTGAAGAGAGTGATACAAAGACAGTCAGTTTGCTCAGCGACTGGGCCGGCGATTATTCTCACCCGGCACTGAAATATATTGAAACCCGCTGGGCCTCGATGATCTCCTATGAAATGACGACTCGTCTGCTGAAAGATATTCTGCCGGTGGGCCACAGCCTGAATGCCTCAACGGTGAGGAATCATTTATGCCAGGTGGCGCAGCGTCTTGACGCTGAGGCTGAAGCTCATTCAGGTTTTCTTTCCGGCTGCCCCCGCGACTGGGGGAACCTGCCCAGGCCAGGAAAACCGCTTGTGGTGGGTATAGATGGTGGTTATGTTCGCGATCGGGATGACAAAAAGCGTAATTTTGAAATTATTGCCGGGAAGTCTTTTTCCGTTGGTGCGCCTGCTGACACCCGCCGCTTCGGTTTTGTTCAGAAGGATGACTGTCATCCGGAACGCAGGCTCATGACCCACCTTTCAGCGCAGGGAATGCAGGCCAACCAGCAGATATTTTTTCTGTCCGACGGCGCGGATAATCTCAGGGACCTCCAGTTCGGTATGTACCCTGAGTCAACGCATGTGCTGGACTGGTTTCATATCACCATGAGGCTGACGGTGCTCATGCAATATGCCCGGGGACTGCTGGTATCAGATCCAGAGGCGGGGAGTAAAGTTCTGGCACTGCTGGAAAGCATTAAACGATATCTCTGGCATGGCAATGTTGTCGCTGCGCTGGAACATATTGATAATTGCGTTATGTATTGCGATGACCCTGAACTCAGCTATCCTAGCCTGAAATCCCTGCAAAAACATCTGGATGAAATGTATACCTACATCCGGAATAATAAGATGATGATCCCAAACTACGGCGAAATGCGTCGGTACGGAGAGCCGGTATCAACCGCGTTTGTGGAATCCACGATCAATGAAGTGATCGCCAGACGAATGGCCAAAAAGCAGCAGATGCAGTGGAGCAGAAAAGGGGCTCATTATTTGTTACAGACCCGGACCGCCGTTTTGAATAACGAACTGCAGGATAAATTTGTCTGCTGGTATCCGGGTTTTCAAAGTGACGGGAAGGGACCAGCGATGGCAGCATAGCTCACGCTGCCCCAATATTTTTTATGCTCTCCGTGAAGGCCACAGAGAGCGTTTCAGGCGCTTATTTGAGGAAATGCGATTTCTGCCAGAATGGAGGCACAAAAAAACCCGACTGGTGAGATCGGGTTTTTATGTTTTGCCCCGGATGGAGGCGGGAACAACCAAAACAATTGACGGTTAAATATTACGCCATGAGTGCAGTAAATGCAAACCACCGGGAATAGGGTATACTGCGCGGGTCAATCTGTTGACGTTCTTCTCCAGCCCCCCGCTTATGCGGCATGAACGGATTAAAGTCCTGGTTGAAAAACAGGTGGTGCTGTTTCAATGCCCTGGCTGGAGTGGGAACGGCCAAAACAATTGACGTGAGGTAGCCGCTGTGACAGGCAGTGTAAGGGCGATCAGCGGTGTTCCTGCTCTGTATGGAGCTAACGGATGATTAACTTGTTAATCGTCGTTCTGCGGGCAGTTGTTGCAGTGTCTAACGCTGTGATAGCGGTCCTGGAGCTGATCCGGCAGTATTTTGACTGACCGGAAACGTAACTAAAGGCGGGGGGACCACTCCCCGCCTTTTAACAGGGTTACATCTCGATCATCGGGAACAGATCGTCTTCCTGGTGGTAAAGCACGTCGTCCGTTTCCGTTCCATCAAGCCATTCAGCGAACAGTTCAAACAGGCACACCGACATTTCCTCCGGTGAAATTGCGCCACACTGCAGCTCGTAGAAGACCTCAATTTTTTCCAGCAGGCTGTTGGCCGCTTTGTCGTAGCCGAACAGCTTGATCGGCGGGAATCGCATTGCATCCGGGTTGGTTTCCGCCAGTTCATCATCCTTGCGTTCCGGATAAATGCTGTACAGCGTTGCCGGCGATGGCGGCAATACCTCGATAAAGCGGTTTATCCGCATCGGCAGTTCGCTGGAAAACTTCTCATTGTCCGGAATGTAAAACGCGGCGCTGCGTACCAGGGCATCCTGGAAAGAAATTACCCCCTGACCTTCGGTCTGCTTACGTAGCTCACGAATGTTCACGCGGTCCTTTTCACGGATTTGGTACAGATCCCCTTCCCGGACCGTTTTGGAAAACGTGCCGTGTTCGGCTTCCTGCCCGGAGAGCTCAGAATAATAATCCTGGCCGACGGTTTCGCGCAGTATTTCAAAGGTTTTCCGGTCTTCAATCGACTCAAAATATTTCACGCGGGTATTGGCGATCAGCGAATCCACCTCGCCGTTCGCGCCGCGGGCGAGCGACGGGTGATCCTGGGAGGAAAATACGCCCATTTTTTCCAGTGAACGCATCTGCGCACTCAGCGTATCCATACCGCTGGTGAAATACTGGCCCAGCTCGTCATAAATCAGCCCGTATGGCGCCTGATTATTCAGCGCGTGAGTGAGCAGGACTTCCTCTTTTTTCCCTTCCAGCTGGTAGCCCAGGTCCTTACTGATGGTCATTCGCTGCAGCGTCACATATAAACGGCCAAGCGTGGCCGCTTCACCGCGTGACAGCTCCAGCGACGGGATCATGACGATGAGAATGCGGTCATTGTGGAAAATATCGTCCATCCGGATATCGCCGCTGTCTTCCGGAAAAACATGGCCATAAGTTTCATTGAACAGGGAGAGCGTCTTCAGGAACTGACGGCTCATGTAGTTATGCTGTTCGAAGGCGCGGGCTTCCCACGTTTCCGGGTATTCCGCGTTGGCCAGCAGGAAGCCTGGTGTATTTTCCAGATAACTTTCCAGCGCGGCGTAACCCTCGCTGTGCCAGCCGTTTTTCTTTGCCTCCACGTACAGCGCAGCCATTGCCGGCAGCGACATGTTTTTCTGAATAGTGCGCTGTGACAAAAGCAGTTCGCCGCGGGCGCGCTTATAACACAGGGCATTGATCAGCGCCGACATCATGGCTTTTGCCGTATCCTGCCACTGTGCCGAATCCCCGCCCACCTGGGGGAGCATGGATTCCATCAACTGGATGATGAAGGTCGGCGGGGCAACGCTGAAGAGGTTGACTGAGTTGGATTGCGCGGGGATGCTTTCCTGCTTCACCAGGTTCACGAACCTGTCAATACTGCCGGTCAGCAGGTTGAGAACGTAATAATCATCCTCACGGCCGAAACGGCGCGCCAGCGACCAGGTGGCGAAGGCCAGCTTGTTATCTGCTTTACCGTCTGAGAGGCAGTAGCCACGGCACCACAGCAGGAAGTTAACGATAAACCCATAGAAGGTTTCGGTTTTACCCGACCCGGTGGTACCAAAAAATACCATGTGGCGCAGCAGGTCCGTCATGTTCAGCCACAGCTCGCGGCCGAACAGGCGTCCCCGCTCATACCCGACATATAAAATTCCCTTCGCTTTCTTTCGCTCCCGGACCTTATGCGGGATGCGAATGGGCCCCAGACGGTATTCCGCCTGGGTTTCCGTGGTCAGGGTGTCGTCGAACATTTCGCAGTCTTTCGGCATTCGCAGCGGTGGCCGGAATTTACGATCCGTGAATGCCACCATCAGCGGCGGAAGGATGAGGATGCTCAGCAGCATGGTAAAGGGGAGAAACAGACCCAGCACGGTCAGTATGGCCAGCAGGCCAAACTGTACGTTCGGAGTGAGGAACCACTCCATGAACGAACCATCTGGGCGGAGGACTTTTTTACTGTCTACAGATTCCTGTTGCATAGCGGCTCCGGGTTATTCTCCTATTGCCTGCTGCAGGCGGGCATCGTCTTTGACGACGGAAACCGGGATCACATCACCCGAATCGGCAACGATGGACGGGGTACCGATAAACCCGAATTTCGCAAATGCCATATTGTTCGCGTCAACCAGGCGGGCGCCGGTGGTATCCGGGGCTGTTTTCGGATCGTCAATTTTCGGGTTCATGGTGGTGTATCCCATGTTAATCGTGTCTTCCCAGCTTTTCAGTCGGGTATCTTTCCCGGTATCGAGTACAGGAGCGGCGCGGACCATCGAGCGCAGGTCGCCATAAACGGACACGGGGAAAATCTCGACGTTATAGCGTTTGCTCAGTTCCTGCAGTCGGGGTTCCAGCGCGCGGCAGTGCGGGCACATCGGATCGGAAAACACATACAGGGTGTGTTTATGCCCGGTTGAAAGCGAGATTGTAAAGCGTCCGCTGGTGACGGCATCTTTCAGTGACAGCAAGTCGTTATCAGCCAGTTTTTTAGGGGCTTCAGGTGCTGCCTGAACCTGCAGCTGCTCCGGCGCAGTGGCAGGCTGCTGCAGACCCGGCGCGGGAGCATACGAGTTTGCCTGCAGTGGCTGTGCCGGCTGATGCATATTCATCAACGCGCCGTTGATGGAGACGATAAAGCCCAGCGCGGCGACTGGCCAGAAGATAAAGTTAGACAGCCGGCGCACGGCATTGAGTCCGCGCTGCTGTTTCAGCTTTTTACGGATATTGTTCAGCGCCTCGATGGCCTGATATTCGTTTTCAAAGCGGAACAGCTGCACCGCTTCACCAGAAAACGTATTGTGCGTCAGGATGTGGCCGCTGCCGGCATCATGGCCAAGTCCAAAATGACAGGCTGACAGGGGGAAGGAGTGCAGGGCTTGTTCCTGGTAGTTTCCGTCAGCGGAAAGATAAAGTGTGTTGCGATCGGTTTTTACGGTGAGTTTCATACTTCCTCGCTTAGAGTTCCAGGTGATCGGGTCGGGTTGCCGGCTGAGGTTTAGCCGGCGTCGGTTCATCGTCTGTCAGTCGCAGACTGTTGTTCGGGGTGTCGTGCGGAGCTGCAGGCGGCGTAGCCGGCTCGTCTTCCGCTTCAGCGTCAGATTCAAATGCAAATGGCGGTATAACGTCTTCCTGCCAGTGAGCGACCGGAATGGCGGGATCGCGGCGGTCAATATGGCGGTAATGGAGCAGATCCAGCTCAAGGCCCAGCACGGCCGCCCGCACGGTCGGCGGGAATTTCGCCGCCTTTTCTTCATCGAGCGTCAGCCGGTAACTTTCGCACTGACTCCAGGCAATAACACCACCTCCCTCAATGAAGAACTTCCCGCGGCCGGCGCTTGAAAGTGCATACCATAACGTGCGGTCCACACCTTTAAGCCACCGGAAATTAGCGGATGGCAGCTGCAGGTCATCATCGAACAGCGCGTAGAGTAGCGAACGGGAGCTGCGGCGCCCCTTTGCAAATTCTCGGAACGCTTCACACTGGCTGGCGACGGTCCAGAACCCGGCGGCCAGCGAATAATCAGGGAAACCGTCTTTAGTCCGCAGGCAGGAACGGTTGAGATCGTCGAGAATGGATTTAGCCGTTGGCCGGTCGCCCATAAACCGCAGATGTACAAACGAGGCTGCGAGCGCTTTTTCCCAGGGCGCCAGGGAAAGGGCCGCCCCTTCGGGGGCCAAGTTTACCTGTGACAGGAAGACTTTATGTGCGGCTTTTTTACGGAGGCGGCGCTTAGCGGTATCAATCAGGTTATGTTCCTGGGCAAACTCAACGGGTGACTGCGCGCTGCGTGCTTCTTCCGGATCTTCATTCAGCAGCAGCTGATCGAGGTGGCCAAACCGGGCGAGGATATGAGCTATCCCCGGATAGTTTTTTACCATCACCCAGGGAAGGTTCCGGATGGTCAGTTTACGGGTCAGACGGTAGTAAGGATTGCGCGAGATAACCCAGACGAACAACCCGATGATTAAAATGAACAGGGGAAAGAGCACGCTGGCCGTGTCGTTCATCACGCTGATAAAGTCCCACAGCGAAACCTGGTGGTTATACCGCGCCGCCGACAGCAGCATGTCCCGGCGCTCGGCCGCATTACCCGGTGTAATGGCGTCCGGCAGTACACCGTAGATCCAGTAAAGCAGGCGACAGACTCCGTAAATCACATAATCACGAAAGCCAAACCACATCACTGTGATCATGATGAGAAGGGCCCCGATAATCATCAGGCCATCATCCCCTCCCCCTTTCCGTTGTGGCTGGTTTTGCATCAGAACCTCAGAGAATTTTGGTAAACCTTCCCGATATACCAGGCCTTACGCGCCGGCGTGTTGGAGTGATAGCGGCCGACACCCTGCCAGAAATCCCCCCCTTCGAGAATGATGTTGTATTTGAGGATGTAGGCACTGGCCATTGCAGAGGCGCAGAAGTCATGCTGCAGCTGCTCCGCTTTTACTCCAAAATCGGACGCCAGCTTATTCGCCCAGATGGTGTTTATCTGGAATGCGCCGTAATCGTAAGTGCCGTTTTTGTTTTTATTTTTCATTCCCGGTTTTCCGCCTTCAGTCAGCCACAAGGCGAGGAATCCACGGAGAGGAATGTGATAAATCTGTGCTGCTTCAACCATGCAGGTTGGCAGCGGGATTGAGGGCGGGGCATCAACCATAACAATCTCCTAATGATTTCTATTTCGAGTAAAAAATATACCATCAAAAGGAGATTTTTTTAAATCATTTTGGTGCGGATAATTGAGAGGCTGTCAAAGGGATTTTATTTGCCTTCGACAGAGACAATATTGCCCTCGTTCACATTTTCCCATGTCGGGATTTCGCCACTCAGCGTGCAGCGGAGTGTTTCTTTTCCGACGGTAAGTGGTGCGCCACTGCTGTAGTAATGACTTTCATACAGGCAAGAGGTTTTCTTTTGTTCCGGGGTCAGTGTAATACCGGCATCCTGATCCTTTGCCAGCAGTTGTACAAGATGTTGGTTTGTCTGTACCTGCTCACCCAGAATGCTGCTCAGTAAAGAATCGGTTTTCGGCGCGGATACGCTCTGAGCAAAGGCACTGCAACTGATTACGGATGCAGCCAGAATAAGAGCAATCTTCGTGGTGAATTTCATTTCACTTTCTCCATTAAAAAAATCGGCAATCATTTTCTGTATCATTTAAATTAGGTCTGAAAACCGGCCTGAGTGTCAAGCCGATTCTGTTTAAAAATTAACAGGGGATAAAATGATTCAGTCACGTAATAAATATCTGCAGTTTATGCTGGTTCTGCTGGCAGCCTGGGCCATAGCCTGGGGGGCCATGTTTGTCATGGGGCAGGCTGTTCTGCTCTATGGGCTGGGGAAAAATACGCTGTTCTTCAGTCATGGTGCTGTACTGGTGTACCTGCTGTGTGTTTTCCTGGTATACCGCCGCTGGGTTGCTCCGCTACCGGTCGTTGGCCAGCTGAGCAACGTTGGCGCACTGTGGCTGGTTGGCGCGATGGCCGTGGTGTATGTCGGTGAATTTCTGCTGGGTAAAGTGCTGGACCTGCCCGCTGAGCCATTTATGACGAAACTTTTTGCCGATAAGTCCATACCCGATGTGATCCTGACGTTGCTGGCCGTCTTTATCCTTGCCCCGCTGAATGAGGAAATCCTGTTCCGTGGTGTCATGCTGAACGTCTTCCGTTCGAGGTACAACTGGACGATGTGGCTGGGCGCGCTGATAACGTCTTTGCTGTTTGCCGCCGTGCATATGCAGTATCAGAACCTGCTGACCCTGGCAGAAATGTTCCTGGTGGGGCTGATTACATCAGCTGCCCGGATCAGAAGTGGCGGCCTGCTGCTGCCGGTATTGCTGCATATGGAAGCTACCGCGCTGGGTTTACTGTTGGGCTGAAAGTTATATTTTTATTAAACATTGTGCGTTAAAGGCTGGTATGTTTTTTTAGTGAATGTTATATTTAAATATAACTTTTATGGAGGGAAAAATGCATACCACTCGACTGAAGAAGGTTGGCGGCTCAGTCATGCTGACCGTCCCACCGGCACTGCTGAATGCGCTGTCGCTGGGTACAGATAATGAAGTTGGCATGGTCATTGATAATGGCCGGCTGATTGTGGAGCCGCACAGACGCCCGCAGTATTCACTGGCTGAGCTGTTGGCACAGTGCGATCCGAACGCTGAAATCTCGGCAGAAGAACGTGAATGGCTGGATGCGCCGGCGGCTGGTCAGGAGGAAATCTGACATGGAAAGAGGGGAAATCTGGCTTGTCTCGCTTGACCCTACCGCAGGTCATGAGCAGCAGGGAACGCGGCCGGTACTGATTGTCACGCCGGCTGCTTTTAACCGCGTGACCCGCCTGCCTGTTGTTGTGCCCGTGACCAGCGGAGGTAATTTTGCCCGCACAGCAGGCTTTGCTGTGTCGCTTGACGGCGCCGGCATACGTACCACCGGCGTTGTGCGTTGCGATCAACCCCGGACGATCGATATGAAAGCCCGCGGCGGCAAACGACTCGAACGGGTGCCAGAGACTATCATGGACGACGTTCTTGGCTGTCTGGCCACCATCCTGACCTGACCCCAGCGTGCCGGCATGAAATATGCCGGCATTGCCTGTTTCCTGAAGCCTGCAATATACTGTATGTATAAACAGTTGTTGGAGGCTAAATTATGGCGCTGGATCTCGTTTATCCCCGGCCTTCAGTGGAAGGTGACGCACTCCCTTTTTTTGCCGAGCCCGTTGCGGCCGGCTTTCCCAGCCCGGCCGCAGGCTATGAGGCCAATGAACTTAACCTGCATGATTACTGCGTGCGGCGTCCGGCCGCAACGTACTTCTTGCGTGTGTCCGGCGATTCTATGCGTGATGCCCGCATTCATGATGGCGATGTGCTGGTCGTCGATCGGGCAGAAGAGCCCCGGCACGGCAGCATCGTGATTGCCAGCATCGATAATGAATTTACGGTCAAGCAGCTGCAGCTCCGCCCTTACCCCTGCCTGATGCCGCTGAATCCGGCTTTTCCGCCAATCAGGTTTGATCCAGAGGCGCTGCAGATATGGGGTGTGGTTACGTTCACTGTCATGAGACACCGCCCGTGTACGCCTTAATCGATGTCAATTCGATGTACTGCAGCTGCGAAGAAGCGTTCCGCCCTGATTTACGAGGTCGCCCTGTGGTCGTTCTCAGCAACAACGACGGGGCGCTTGTTGCGGTCAATCGCGCGGCGAAAGCGCTTGGCGTGCGCCGCGGGGAGCCCTATTTCCGCTGCCGCCGCCTGCTGGAACAGCATAACGTTGCCGTATTCAATTCCAACTACACCCTTTACGCCTCATTCTCCGCCAGATTTGCAACCGTGGTGGAGAGTCTGGCGCCGCGGACATTTGTTTACTCAATTGATGAGCTCTTTGCGGATGCCTCTCATATGGAGGGAGTGATGACGCCGCAGGCGTTTGGCCAGCTTTTGCGGGCTGAAGTGCTGCGCCAGACAACGCTCACCTGTGGAGTCGGCGTCGCGCCAACGAAGACGCTGGCCAAGCTGTGCAACCATGCCGCAAAGACGTGGCCTGCTACCGGGGGGTTGTGGCGCTCAGTGATCCTGTAAGACTGAAAAAGCTGATGAGCCTGGTGGCGGCCGGCGATGTGTGGGGCGTTGGCCATCGTACCGAAAAAGGGCTGGCGGCAATGGGGATCAAAACGGCGCTGGCGCTCGCAGAGATGGATATCCGTCTTGCACGCCGGCTGTACGGTGTGACGCTGGAAAGGACCATTCGTGAGCTGCGTGGCGAGGCCTGCTTTGCCCTGGAGGAAGGAACCGGCGCGAAACAGCAGCTTGTTGTATCCCGTTCGTTTGGAGCACGGGTCACGCAACTGGCGCAGATGCAGCAGGCGGTGACTAAATATGCCACACGGGCAGGGGAAAAGTTGCGCCAGGAAAACCGCCTGGCGAAGGTGGTAACGGTCTTTATCCGCAGCAGTGCTTATGACGCCGGCGGTGTGCCCTACAGTAACCAGGCTACGGAAGTGCTTCCCGTGCCAAGCCAGGATACCCGCGACATCATCGCCGCGGCGCAGCTGGGACTGTCGCGTATCTGGCGTGAGGGCGTGCGGTATGCAAAAGCCGGCGTGATGCTCAGCGATCTGCAGGGATATGAAACCCAGCTGGATCTGTTTTCGCCGGCTGCTGTGCGGCCGGGCAGCGAAAAACTGATGGCCACCATCGACAAAATAAACAGGGAAGGAAGGTCAAGGATCTTCTTCGCCGGAGAAGGTATTGATCCGGAATATGCCATGCGCCGTGAAATGTTGTCCCCGGCCTACACCACGCAGTGGAAGGATATTCCCGCGGCGTTTATGCGATAACAGCGATGTGCAGCCGCTCTTGACGGCGGCTTGTTTTCCCTGGTGTCGGGAACATTAAAACCTCTCCTTACTGCCCGCGTGATAGGGTTGTATTTCCGGCTAATTCCAGATAGTCCCGGCCCTTATCGTGGTGCATAGCCCTCTTCAGCCAGTGCTTTCATGATCTGGTTGATTCCATCCATCATCAGATATGCCTCAATATCTGACGTCGCCAGGCCGCGGCAGTCACTGAATCCCAGACGCTTAACCAGTTGCGCCAGAGCCTGCGCTTCTCTGTGTGTCAGTTGTATATTCACTTCAACGGGTTTTTCGTGGCGAATTTCATCTTTCATGGTCAGAGTCCTTTTTTGATGTTTCGTGAAATGTACCAGGCTTCTTTTGCCTGAGCTACAGCCCAGATCCAGACGAGAGTTGACACAATGCACAGCCCCGTCATGTTCCAGAAATGACCTGTCGTATATTCATGGCTATGAAGCAGGAGGCCGGCGCCGGCCGCCAGGCTCATGACCAGGAAAAGGACGGCTGCGCCGGCGTGATAAATGATGCTGAACATGTAAAACCCCCTTCTGGCGACGGTAGCGCCAGTCTCTGTCTGTATTAAATGGTCGCCGCCTGCCGGGCGTCTGCCTGCATCATGGCGTCAATCAGGGCGCCGGCGCAGGCAATATTCAGGCACGTCATGTTCGATTTCAGGGTCGCCATCATGTCCGCGCGGCTTCTTTTCAGAAACGGCTGCAGCGGACCACGATAGCCCTGTGAGGTCACGATAATCAGCTGAGTGGCCGCATCATGCAGTGCCGGCACGCCGGCCAGAATATCCTGCTCAGCCGCGCTGATATACACGGGTGAACCGGCGATCACAAAGCGCTCGTCCGGGCAGCGTTGCATCAGCTCAGCCAGGGAGGCGCAGCGGCCAGCCAGCGGGGGCCGTGCCGTCAGTGAGCCCCAGACGGTCGCCGGCGCGAAGGGCATGGCGTGAAACGTTGCCTCATACGCGACCGCCGGATCGGTATGGTGGCGCAGCCCCAGACCGGCCGACATGGCCCACAGCTCGATGCCCGGCCACCGCGCCGCGATACCGCGGGCACGCAGCCAGTGTGCGCCCCGGTAAAGCTCTCCCGTTTCCAGCACCCTGCCAGGACGGCGGGCAGCCTGGGCGATCAGCCTGTACCAGCCGTCAAAGGCGTCATCAAGGGAAGTGTCGCCCGGAAAAACGGTATCCTCCACGCTGCCCGCCTTGCGCCGGGTACAGGTGGTGATGAGGTGAAGACGTCTGTTCATTCAGGGCCTCCCGGCTCTGGTGCGTCTGTGCGGTTCGCCGGGCCGCCGGGCACGAATATCGGGCAGACCCCGGCAGGCATCGTTCCAGTGCGTGCCCCGTTCGGGGTTATTGGCCAGCTTACTGATCCAGGTTTCTGACACATTCCAGCGGCGGGCCAGCTCCTTCTGCTTCCAGCCTTTCGCCCTGAGCAGCGCCCGCCACTCCTGCGGGGAAAGCGGCGCCGCCGTGATGCCGGCCGCATGACAGGTCGTTTTCATCGCGTATGCTCCCGGCCCTAATCCTGCCCCGGCCGTGCCGGCTGGATTTGACGCAGTATTGTTGTTGCCTGCCATCCCGTAAACCCGAAGGTATCGGCCAGTTCGCCGGGCAGTGACGCGGCCAGGCGCGGCAGTTCGTCCGGGGATTCATTGTGAAAGACAAAACTGACCCCCTCATCCCTGATGCGCGACATCAACATTGCAATAAGCCGGTGCGGTCCCTCATGGCTGGCGTATTCCGTGACCTTTTCAGTAAACCGCCGGGGATTGCTGCAGCTGATACCCCGGTCGGCCAGGAACGCCAGAAAGCGCTGCAGGAAACCGGGGAGATCCCTGGCGGTCAGGGCGGGTTTCAGCACCGCTTCTGCCTGGGCCTGTGTGAAGCCAAACGCCGCCGCCAGCTCAGGGGAAAAGTCCGGCGTGTCAGCGCTGGCCTCAAAAATGACGCCATCGTTTATGGCCTGCTGCATGTCCGGGGGCATATTCCCGATCATATTTTCACGCACGCCCCATGCACGGCCGGCGCTTTCGGTCAGTCTCTGCGGATCGCTGCAGCTGACGCCCCGCTCCGCCAGGAACGTCAGGAAACGCTGCAGGACGGCGGCGCCGATCTCGCCGGAGACGGGCGCTTCCCCGGAGGGATAGAAGACCCTGACGTTGGTGTTATCCAGTAAGGCCTGTTCAGCGCCGGCGCCGGACCCGGTGCTTTTTCCGCTCCGCCAGGCCGTATTATTTCGACTGACGATGGCAGGATCGACATGTTCGCTGTCCACGATGCTGTTAATGAACGTCACTGACTGTTCTTCGCTGAAATCAAAGTCGCGCTGTAACAGGGACAGCAGCCTGTCATGCCAGTCATCTTTCACGCGACTGGCGGCATTAACCATGAACGTGACGTTCAGTACACCGGCCAGTAAACAGGCAGCCTGGTCGGCCACATACAGGCTGAAGTACTCCAGTACCGCCTGTTCAAATGCAGCGGGATCGCAGCAGACCACTTCCACAGCTCCCAGCGACTGCAGAAACCGCCGGGTGTTTTCGGTCACAGCGTCGGCGGGATTGAGGGCGATGGCGCGGCCGCGCTGTGACTGGATGTCAAATGTGACGATACGCTCCGTGACGGGCATCCGGCCGTGATCGGCGATGAAGCGGTAAAGCTGCTCCACTGCTTCCGTGGCGGTCATGCCCATTGCCTCCAGACGCAGTTCGGCGCGTTTCTTCAGCTGCTCATCGAGACGCACGGTCAGCTGGGCGTTTTTGGCCCGCTTTTTACGTTCAAAAAAACCGGTCATGCTCCTTCCTTTTTGTACAGTCATTTGGCTTTACATAATGTACAGCCATTTGTACCGCACTTTTGCGCGCGGGACCACATTTTTTCACCGTTGCGGTTTAGCGGTATTCTCCGCAGCGCCGCCACTTATCCACCGTTTCTGTGGATAACGCTATATGTAGTGGCTCCGTCAGCTGAGAACGGCACAAGATATGGTGCCCGCGCACGGCAACCGTGCGACCGTCCCCCTGCCTTCCTCTCCCTGTTGATTTCGCTTTTTTCGGTATTTACGTTTTTTCCGCAATGGCGGCACCGGCGAAAAGGTATTTTCCGGTGGTTGCAGGCGTAAAAGTCACAAGGTGAAAAGATAAGGGGGCGAATCATCCGGCGGGGTAAATCGTGCGGTCGTCATGCAGCGTGATGATTACCGGTGTGTCGCTTCATTGAATTAGCTTTTAGTGCTAAATCTAAATATTTATAATATACGCATGAAACCTAATTTATTAGAGTATGGTTATTCAGTAAACAACGGCAAGCGGAGTGAACGGGATGGAATATGAAGCGTACAAGGTTCGCGGCTACGGCTTCGGACTGAAGAAAGAGATCACCGGCGTGCTGGGTCGTTACCCCACGCAGGAAGAGGCGCAGAAGGTCGCGGACGACTACACGCAGGCCTGCCTGCGGGATAACCTGCCGGACAGTTACGATATGGGCATGGTCCGGCCGGTCGCTGCCGGCGAACCTGCTGCCCTCGATCCGGACGTGTTTCGCGGTCCGGGCGCGCCGTTCCTGATGGATGCCGGCCAGATAACCACGGGTCACACGGTATGCCTGGGCAAAGCAGCGGATGGAAAACGGTTTTATTTTGGCGGGGAGCATTCCGATGGCCACCAAACATATAAATGATGAGCTCTGGAATCGCATTGAGGCGCTGACCGTCAAAGCGAACACCATGCATGGGCTGCTGCGGCCGATTAAAGAGGCTGAAGTACTGCATCTTGTCCTGCAGCGTGGCCTGGAGCTGCTTACGGACGACGATCTGCTGCAGCTGGGCAAGTACCGGCGGCCGATTGGATTCGTGCTGCGTCGGCCGGGCATGGAGATGCTGAAGCTGGATACTCTGAGTATGGCTGACGCCGCTACTATCCTCATGCGCAGCGGACCGGCAACGCTGTGCATCTGGAGTCGTGACGATATCCTGCGTCAGGCCGGTGAAGATGTGATCCGCGAACGACTGCCGGATGCAGCCCTGCTGTCGGAGGGGGATGACCGGGCCCGGTTCCAGACGCTGCTGCCCGGATTCTGGAACGCCGCGCACCGGGGGGAAACGGCCGTGATTTCCCTGCGGGCTGACAGTGCGGATTACGCGATTGCGCGTATAACCGATCTGATGTGTGAAGCCCTACTGGGTTATAAAGGGCAGCGGGCCTGGCGGCCAGCTGAAGACGAACAGGGGGAATAACATGGTGACTCAGCCTATGGTGCTTCTGGGCGCGGTACACCCCGTAGCGGGTTATCTCTTCCTGGAAGTGATCCCTGACAGTGAGGTTGGCTTCGTTGATATATATCAGCTGACCGACCGTCTTTATGTTGGCGATTATCTGGTCATTAACAATCCGGAATGGCGGCGGCGTGAACCTGCATTTGACGGCCGGCCGTGGGATGAATGGGTGATCCGTGAACACCTGTCCCGCATAGACTGGTATTCGAATGACACCATTCTGAGGTTATGTCAGAGGCACAATCTGTCATGTGCTGACCTGCAAAAGTGGGGAGAAAACGTGGCACGCTGGAAGGATGTACCGGTGATGGTAGCGCGTGAAGAAGACGACGTGTCCATCACACTTCTTTCAGGGTTTACAGATAACTGATGATGCATACACAAAAGGCGTCCAACTGGTGAGGAAGGGCGCCTTTTAATTATAGACCTTTTTATTACTTAACTTTCTGTCGGAGTAAACGGAAAATTAATCTGTTAATCACTGCGAGTATAAATCCCCGATAAGCGTGGTGCAACGCCCTATCAGAAGTAACCGCCGGTGGTTGAATCCAGTGCCCTGAACAGGCTGTCCTGGGCTGCTTCCAGCAGACGACCTGGCAGACGGAGTTCATTCACGCGGTAACTCTGCCCGGTCTGTGTGGTCACTGTGAGGTAATACTGATCGTCAAACTGCTGACCGGCACCGATATGCACGATGGTGGCCGTGTCGATCCAGCACAGGTTTGTGCCTTCCGCGTCCTCAAGTGGTTTGATTCGGCCTTTCAGCCACTTCTGCGGGCGACCCGGCCGGCATTTGATCGTGATGCCGTGCTTATAGCCGCGGGTTCTGGCCACAAAGGCCGCTATTTTATCTTTATCCAGTTCCTGCGCCGGGGTGAGCTTACTGAAACTGGACGGAGAGAAGTTATACTGCAATTCTTCAAACAGGTTCAGGTACGTGGCTTCATCATCCAGATTGTCCCCGCGTTCTTTCAGCATGGAGCCCCAGATCCTCTCCATTTCGCCCTTCAGCGCCAGTTTAACCGCCTCAAATTCTTCCTGATGTTCATCGTAGTAGTTGATATCCATCGTGTCTCCTGTTGTGTTTATGGCGAATTTGCGGAATTAATATACATAAAAAATGTTCAAATATGAACATTTTCAGGCTATAAATACAGGCAGATTATAACAGGCCAGTCCACCAGGATTCGGCCAGGAGCTGAGTACGCATGATAAAGAAACCACTTATTGCCGGCATCATGCTGGTTGTGGCGCACACCGCCGGCGCTGCGCAGGGTGATGATACCAATCTGCAGCAGATTTATACCGAGGCGGGCATTCAGGGGATATGCAGCGCCGGGATGCTGGCTGTGCCGGAAGGGGCCAGGGATGAAGTTGTCCCGCAGAACGTCAGACACCTCCTGGTTCAGTGTGCCTATTTCGACGAGCAGCAGTTGCGCCGGCGTGCCGGCCTGCCGGCTCAGACATTTAGCCACTGGCGTGACCGCAATGCGGTCCTTAATCTGTCGTCTGACCAGGTATCTGATGCGCTCTGGCTGTCAGCGTGGCGTGATTTCCGGGCACAACTGGCCTCGGCCTACCCGGCCCCGGCGGAAAAAAGGCACAGGGGAAAGAGGCCGTACCCGCCGGCACGAAGCCCGGCACTGAGCATGGGAGTGCGGCGGATTGACCGGCTTTGACTTGATCCTGTGGCGACGGGGCCTGAACTGGACCCAGGAACGCGCCGCGGCTGAGCTCGGTATCAGCCGTACCAGCCTGGTAAAATATGAGGACGGTGAGACAGTACCCCGGACCATACAACTTGCCACCGTCGCGCTGACGCTGAAAGCGGAATGGCCCACCCTGAAAACCATGAGCAAAGACAGGCTGCTGCGGCAGCTGAAGTATGAAGTGCTGAGGATCGATAATGAATGAGTCCATCCATGTTGTCGGCTCTTTTATCCTTGCGGGTATCCTGCTGTATGGCCTCTGGCTGGGTACACGGCGACGCCGGCGCCGGCACGAACGGAAACAGGCCAGCGCGGTACGTGTGATCGATAAAATTAATACGTTTCCGCATTTCGGGCAGAAAATTGCCTATCTGCGCAAGATTGACCCGTTTGTGTTCGAAGAGCTGCTGCTTGAAGGCTTTGAACGCCGAGGCTTTGAAGTGATCCGTAACCGCCGGTATACCGGTGACGGCGGGATTGATGGCCGTGTGAAGATTGATGGCCAGACCTGGCTTATCCAGGCCAAACGCTATACCAGCTATATTGCCGTTGGCCACGTCCGTGACTTCAGCGACCTGCTGAACGCCACCGGTGCCCGCGGTTTTTTCTGCCATACCGGCAAAACGCGCGAAGGAACCAAATCGCTCATTCGCGGAGACAGCCGTATGATCCTGGTCAGTGGCCAGAAGCTGCTAGACCTTATTGCCACCGATGCGCCGTTTATCCCGTATCCGGGATACCGGCCACCGGCCGAAATGGTTCAACCTGAACAGGAGACAACATGAAATTCAAAGGATACGTCGCCGCCCTGCCGGCACTGTTGCTGACAGGGTGCGCCATGCTCCCCGGACAGCCCACCGATTATGACCGCTTCTGTAACGTCTCAGGCATCGCCAGCCACGGCGAAACCTACCGTGTCAGTGACAGCCAGGATTTCTGGTTAACCCCGAACGGCCGCTATCTCAGCCAGGCTGAGTACAGCAGTCCGGCTGATACGCTTCAGAAACTGACGGGTGTGGTCAGTGGTGAAGATCCTGACCAGGTGCGGAAGAACGCCGTCAGGGTAAGGGTGTTCCGCGTCGAGAGTGAAAACAGCCATAAAGGTGCGTGCCTGCCTGTGCGTTATGACGATAATGGCGCACAGCGTAAAATGGATTCACTGACTAACGGCCGCCGTATGGTGGTATTCAGTGAAGATGAAGGTCAGTCTGGTCAGCAGATTTACAACAAAAGTCGTGGTACAGGATTCAGTTACAGGTTGTTATGAGTGGATTGAAAGGCCGCCGAATCAGCGCGGATATGTTTGCTATGATGTTAAAAGTACCTGTCGGGGAGCTGGTTTTTGCAGCCCGACACAACCAGCCGCTACACGGACAGGCGCTACCTCCTTACGGGATCGGCGGCGGGAAAAGCTGGAGCTCGACCGCCTCCACCCGCAGTATGACGTTTGATATGCAGGATGCGGTCGATTTCAGCGAGAAATTTCATAAAATTCAGTCGCCTGACGGCTGATTAGCGGATTTTAAAAAATTGAACACTTTCCCCCTGCAAATTTCTCAGAATTCACGTAGCGACGCCATCGGGACCGGGCGCGTGACATATGCCTACTTCGATTATGCCGATGCGCTGGCGCTGCGGGAGATGGCCAGCCAGGCTGATTTACCCAAATACCTGCTGGCCCCGGAGGTGTCGGTGTTTCTGCGGTATGTGCCAGACCTGCGCCAGCAGGTCCTTTTCGATACCCTCTGGAACACGGGCGCGCGTATTAATGAGGCGCTGGCGCTGACCGGCGCCAGCTTTCAGCTTGACGGTTCCCGGCCGTTTGTCCGGCTGAAGACGCTTAAACAGCGTCAGCGTGGCCGCGGCAGGCCGGGCAAGGATGAGGAGGTGTTCCGTCTTGTTCCTCTGACCGATCCTCAATATGTCAGGAAGGTGCGTGAATTTCTGACCACCCTGCGTATTGGTAAACAGCAGCTGCTCTGGCCGGTGCAGAGTGATAACACGCCGCGTAACTGGATCAGGAAGGCACTGGACCTCGCAAAACGTGACTCTGTCACTTTTAGTATCCCTGTTACCTGCCACACGTTCCGTCACAGCTTCTGTATGCACCTGATCCAGCATGGGGTTCCGCTGAAAGTTGTACAGGCCTATGCCGGGCATTCCCGGCTGGAAACCACAGAAACCTACACGCGCGTGTTTGCGCTCGATGTCGGCCGTCAGTATGGCGTCCGGTTCAGCCTGCCAGACAGTCATCTAACGCTTCCGGAATAATCCGTATTCATCCCTGTTATTTCCTTATAAATCTAAAATAATCTCTCATATTTCTATATTAGGCCGTTTTGAGGACGGCCTGACCGTCTTTTGTTGATTTTTATTCGGTATTTTTCTGTATTTTTCTATATTGGTGCATCATTTTGTCTTTACACGTCAGCAGGGATGCGTAATAATCCATTTGAAAGCTGTATTTTTCCTGATTTCTACGGTTTTTTTCTAAATAATGTGAGGTTCAAAATGCGTATTTTTGTTGACGACGGTTCCACCAACATCAAACTGGCATGGATGGAAGATGGTGCGGTCAAAACGTTGATCAGTCCGAACAGCTTCAAGCCCGAATGGTCCATGACGTTGCTGACAGATTCATCAGTGCCGGCTTCCGCCAACTATGAAATTGACGGGGAAAAGTACAGCTTTGACCAGCTGAGCCCGGATGCCGTGCGCACCACGGAAACCCGCTATCAGTACAGTGATGTGAATGTCGTCGCTATCCACCATGCCCTGATGCAGTCCGGCATTGAACCGCAGCCGGTTGATGTTGTGGTGACGCTGCCGCTGGGCGAGTACCTGGATGAAAACGATCAGCCTAATATGGCCAACATCGAGCGGAAAAAAGCGAACGTGAAGCGCGCGGTGGCCGTTCAGGGGCGTGAGAGCTTTACCGTGCGTAAAGTCAGCGTACTGCCAGAGTCGGTCCCTGCAGGCTTCAGTGTGCTGAAGGATCTGGACGATCTGGACTCCCTGCTGATTGTGGATATCGGTGGAACCACGCTGGATATCGCGCACGTTCGCAGCAAAATGTCCGGCTTCACCAAGACGCATTGCGATCCTAAAACCGGTGTATCCATCATCACCGAAGCCGTAAAACATGCACTGGATACCAGCGTGAGCACCCGTACCAGTTCGTATTTTGCCGACCGTCTGATCCAGGCGCGAAATGACGAAACGTTTCTTTCCCGTTACCTCCAGAATGCTGACCAGCGGGCCCAGGTGATGAAGGTACTGCATGAGCGGGAAAAAGCCCTGACGCACCGTGTCACCGATTCAGTTGGCCGCTTTGCCGGTTTCACGCACGTCATGGTTGTCGGTGGCGGCGCCAGCCTGGTCGCCGGCGCAGTGAAGCAGGCCACGGGGGTGAGTGAAGATCGTTTCTTCGTCAGTGATAACCCGCAATTCGATCTGGTTCTGGGTATGGTGGCAATGAAGGGCTGAGTATGACTGATAACCGTAAGTGCTCGTTTTATATCTACCCGGAGCGCAATGCGGCGGACCGGGTAGCTGACGGCTTTCTTGAGAAACTGCCTCAGAAAGAGCGTGGCCGCGCGATGCGCGCCATGATGCTCTGTGGTGCTGCGTTGATGAAGCAGGACGAACGCCTGCCGTTCCTGATCGCTGAATTTCTGACGGAGAGCACCTCGATGCAGGATATTCAGCGGATCATCAGCAGTACGCTGCCGCAGCAGGATACAGGAGAGATGGCGCGTCTGGTTGAGGCGTTTCTGCAGGCCACCGGCGGTGGCAGCAATACGGTGTCGCCGGCAGGCGGCGCTGCGCCGGAAAACAGTCCCGCCGTGACTCCCGAACCGGCAGCACCGGAGGATAGGAATCTGGAAGAAACCCGTAAGAACGTCCAGCATCTGTTCCCGGATGATGATTAAGGGGGCAGCGTGAAAAAATATGTGCTGTTAACCCTGACCCTCATCGCCGGCGCCGTGGCAGCAAACCCGGTAACAGCGGCCGGCAATATTGCCGGCGATGTCCAGGCGCAAGCTGCGACTGAAGTGAAAACCGGGTTTTCACCCGGCGGGACCGCATTAAATCTGGTTCTGGATTCAATCGACCACGCGCAGCATGAGATTCTGGTTGCCGCGTACAGCCTGACCAGTCGTCCTGTTGCCGGCGCGTTGCGTGCCGCAAAAAAACGGGGCGTATCGGTGGTGGTGGTGGCCGATCGCAAAGCGAACGACAACCGGTACACCGAAGTGAACTTTCTGGCCAATAACCGCGTGGCGGTGCGGATCAACGATAACTACGAGGCCATGCATGATAAATTCATGGTCTTTGACCGCCGCGCCGTCTTGACCGGATCGTTTAACTTCAGCGCCAGTGCAGACAGTCGTAATGCGGAAAATGTGGTGCTGATCAGCGGCGCGCCTGCAGTAACTGAAGCCTACGTGAACGAGTTTTCCCGTTTATGGGGCGAAGGAAAGGACGTGGCCCCACGGTACTGACCTACAGCAGCGGCAGAAACTCTGCCGCCTGATTTTTAACTTGATTTATATGGCTCATTCGTCGTATTATCAAGGCTCATTTTTCGGTAGCGCCCCGACTGGCGAAGGAGTAAAACCATGCAATCATTCCCCCTGTTCGTTTCCCGTGTCGTACCTGTGATCACCCTGAGCCATTGCCTGCGGCAGCGGCGCTGGTCCCTGCACAACACGCCATGCCAGATTGACCTGAGATCAGGTTGTCACCTGCGCTCACAGCCTTTCGGCACGCTATCCAGACGGGAAATAAGCGACCGGCCACCGGCTATGCCCCGCGGTTACTGGTTCAGGCAATGCAGCCGGGATGTCATGTTAACGGGGCGCATCGATCAGGCAGATCCTATGAAACAGGTCTATTACAACGAAGGCTGGAGCGGTCCGAACAAGTATACGTTTGAAGTTTATCAGCTGGAGAACGGGCGTTACCGGGCGCTGGCCCGCAAATGGAATGGCAAAATCAACAAGGTGCAGCAGGAAACGCAGTACCTGTCTGATACGCGGGAGGGGCTGAAGCACCAGGACTATCCCCGCACGCGCCAGGTGAAAATTTTTCTGAATTCAGACTTCTGGGAGAAGGGTAATGATTAAGATGGTTAGCGTCGTTCCGCAGCCGGAAACAGTGAAGACGCTCCGTGAAAAAATGGGCATGACTGAAACCGCATTAGGGGCTGTCATGGGGTACGAACTGCGCGCCTGGCAGCGTAAGGAAGCTATCAGCGACGATCTCAGCCAGTACAACAAGACCAGTCTTCGCCCAGGCGAATATAACATGCTGATGCTGATCGCCGGCGTGCATCCTGATTACCGCCTGAACAGGACGTTCAGCCCGGATGATATGGTTAAAGAGCCCGCCACGGCCGAAGACGTTCGCCGCCTGCGTCAGGCGCTGGGGCTAAAACACGCTGAAATTGCAGCGCTGTTTGGCTATAAACCGGCGTCATGGCAGACCAAAGAAAAGGCTGCTCAGCGCGGCGTAAAGCTCAAGACCGGGGAATTCAATTTCCTGTTACTTCTGGCCGGTGAGCATCCGTCACTGCAGCTGGTTGAGAAGGCGAAATAAGGCCCGCGGCGACCAGAGAGGACCCTTTATGATCACCACACGCCGAATGTTAATGCTGTATGCCTGCCTTGTGCCCGTAGCCCTGACAGGGTGTGATCTGGCTGATTATTTCCCGAATGTGCCACAGCCCGTGCCCGTGATTTCGCCCGGCTATCAGGTTGATATCGATGGCCACCCGGTCCGAATATCAGGATTTGATGACTGCCCGCGGGAAAAAGATGAAGCCCGGCACGCAGCTGCACAAGATGAGAAAGGCTGCATTGTGCTGTCTGCAGAGCGTTCCGAGGTGAAGGTCAGACTGTATCAGCCAGCCGGCGCCGTCACCGAAACCTGGCGGATCATCCGGGAAAAAGACGCACGCCAGAACGATATTATTCGCCTGCAGCGCCCGAACGGTGCGCTTGTGATGCAAAATTTACAGGGGAAAGAGTCTCCTTAAATCAGGAAAATAACAAAATTAACTTGATTTATATGGCTCATTAGACGTATAATAATTACATCGAAAGGCAATCCGGTCTTTCGACGGTAGCGCCCCGACCGGCGCAGGAGTCACCTTATGACTGCTCTCAATTCTCAGCAACAGGCTGATGTTGCCCGCTATATCCGGGAACATGGCAATAAAACCGTTATTTCCCCTGAATGGTCACTTATTTATTTCTCGCTGTGTCAGTGTGAATTACATCAATCGCATGAAGCCATTATTTTTCATAATGGCCGACCTGCAGGGCTATTTCTTCTGAATGAAACAGGCGAGCTCACCGAATTATATCTGCTGGGGTCGCTTTCTGACATTCTCACCGCCGCTGCGGTCAACAAATAGCTTTCAGGGAGTAAATACACTATGACCATGCAATCAGAACTTGTTTTTACTGATCCTATGCTCAACGTCGTTATTGCTGAAGTTAAGCGTTTTAATTGCCCACTTCTTTTTGTCAAAGATCATGGCGTGTATGTGATGGCGGCGAAAGGTGAGAAAAACAGTAATGGGATGCACAATGTCTGTTACGCCAATGGTTTCAATCCGGATACAACGGATTTTGACGAGCTCTGGGACCGGATGCGTGATGCCTGTGGCGGAGATGATTTTTGCGAATCCCTGGACCTCGATCCGAGGTCGATTGAACTTCTCAGCCGTACCAAACCCTGCCTGAAAATAATGCTTTCAGAGACGGAACTGGAAGTTATTGCAGGGGGACAGAAATAAACCATAAAAGCCCGTTAAATCGGGCTTTTTTATATATCACTGTATTTACATCTAGGACAAAATGTCCTATTATATATTTGTGGCCGGGCATGGTGCTCAGGTCCCCTAACGAGGGAAATATATGAAATTTTCAGCAGAAGAACTCAACATTATCCGCCAGGCGGACGCCATTATTGCCGGTAAAATTACCACAACGGATTTTATCACCGGCGCCGACGCCGCGCGTTCCTTACTGCGGTTTCGTCTTGCTGCAGAACCACGCGAATCATTCTGCGCGTTCTTTCTTAACTGCCACAACGGCGTGATTGCGTTTGAAGAACTGTTTAAGGGAACTATCAGCAGCGTCACCGTTCATCCGCGTATCGTCCTGCAACGCGCCCTGCATCATAATGCCGCCGCCGTGGTACTGGCGCATAACCATCCTTCCGCTAACACTGCACCCAGCCAGGCTGACAAGCTGATCACCGAGCGTCTGGCGCAGGTGCTGGGGATGGTTGATGTCAAAGTCCTCGATCACCTGATTGTGGGCGGCAGCGATATTTACTCTTTTGCTGAACATGGTCTGATTTGATAACCGCGGCCGCACAGTGGTGCGGCCGGCTCTGGAGGCTTGCTATGGGCAATAAATATACCGTGCCGCTTAACGTGGGCGCGATCCGCGAAAGCTGTTTCCGTCCCGCTGATAAATGGACCCCGCCGACGGGGGATGAACTCCGCTATCTGCTGGAAAATGTGCTCAACCTGAGTCAGGAGGGGCTGGCGCGACATGTTGGCGTGAACGGCAGAACGGTGCGCCGCTGGGTGAACGGAGAAAGTGACATCGCGTATTCCGTCTGGTGCGTCCTTTGCATCGATGCCGGCTTACCGCCGATCTGGAAATAGCAGCGCAAAACACCGACGCGCAAACGTGCTTCCTGAACGTATCGGATATCTGGCCGGGGCTGAAGGCTGACGCGGTGGTTGCCGCCTGCAGGGCAATACGGGCATCGAACCCGTATTGCCCTGAAACGCGCTGAGCCGCTCTCTGGGCGCGCATTTAAAAAAACTGTACCCATCATCGTTTTTATGACTTTGACGAGTCCTGCCCCCTATTCTGGCTCTTTCTGATGTGATCCCGCCCTGGTGTCTGCCAGTTACTTAATTTTGACGCCCGCACAGCGTGTCTTCCCTGTTCATTTCTGCTCAGTTGCCGGCGTTTTCTGGCAGGCCTGCCGTACTAAAACACCTCTGGGCCCCTTCGGCTCCTGCCCGTCGGGCAGTCGTCAGCCACACTCCGCTAGCCAGGCAAAGCCTGGCAGCTCCGCCGAACCCCCTGCGGGGTTTCGGGCTATCGCTAGTGTCTGATGCCTGAACCCCTGCACCATGCCGGCAAAGCACCTTCATCGGGCTGATGGGGATCTGAAAAGCAAAATTTACAGGGAAAGGAGTCCAGGAAAAAACAAAGAAAATTAATCAGATAACGCTTGATTGTTATGGCTCATTAGACGTATAATAATCACATCGAAAGGCAATGAGGCTTTTCGCGGTAGCGCCCCGACTGGCGCAGGAGTAACAAATTATGAGTAAAGCACTGACCCCCTCCCAGCTTAAAGCTGAACTGGAAACGCAGAAAGATGCGCTGCTGAAGGCGTGCCTGTATGCCCTCAACGAAATCCCTAACCGTCGTTTAAGTGGCCCGTATGCGTCCACGTATGCGCTGGCCGAGCAGGTCAGTAAACTGCTTCAGCGCTGCAAATAATCATTGATGGGCTGGCATTGCCAGCCCTGTTCACCCCTTACGGTAGCGCCCCGCATGGCGCAGGAGTCTGAAATGTCATCTGAAAAAACTCTCCCGTCGGTCGATCTGATGTCCTGCCAGCATGGCGGTGAAGTGATCCCGTCTATTGCTATTGAGCGCATTATCTCGTTGCGGAATGAAGGTATTCGCGTCTATCTCGACGGCATAGACAAGCTGCGAAAAGCGCGCGATCTGATGCAGCAGGCCGGAGGCTGTCAGTACCTGTATGACTACGACAAAGCCGTAGAGAGCGCGATCAAATGGAGCGACACCAGACCAGACCAGGCCGAAACGGCTATTTCCCGCGTTATCGACGGAAAAATCTGGGATCGGCTGATGTCGGAAACCGGCATGTATACGCTGATGAGCAACAAACAACGTCAGGAATGGGATCGGCAGGTGGCAGGCGAAGAAATGCCGCCGATAACGCTGGAGAACGTTATGAGTACGTTCCGGCACCTGAACGCAAGCAAGGCCGATACTTTCACGCAAGGGCTGATTGATATCTTTAAATCCCTGTCGTGGGATTATAAAACCAATAATCCCTGCATGTTTGGCAAGCGTATCATCATCGCGCCGTTGCTCGATGTCTGGCGCAGTGGCTGGGTGCGCTTCAGCTCAGACGGGCACACCAAAATTGACGATCTGGCGCGGCCGTTCTACGTGCTGGACGGGCGTAACGTGCCTGATTACCGCGTTTCTGACGGTGCCAAACTGGATGCCTTTTTCAGTGAAAACCAGTTCAACGGTAAGGTGTTCGAGTGTGATTACTTCAGCGTGCGATATTACAAAAAGGGCAGCGCCCACATTACGTTTAAACGCCCGGAGCTGGTTGAGAAGATCAATAATCTGGTTGCCAGTCACTATCCCGGAATGTTACCCCCTCGCGTGTAATGCAGATGGCAGGCCGCATTTGCGGCCTGAAATATAAACAGGGAAAGGAAGTATTCCCCGGCCTGAGAAAATCATGCCGGGCATGTATTTATTGCTTGATTTATATGGCTCATTAGACGTATAATAATCACATCGAAAGGCAATGAGGCTTTTCGCGGTAGCGCCCCGACTGGCGCAGGAGTAATAAACATGGCTATTCAATCCCTTCAGTTCCGTAACGGCTCCGTTTCTCTTGGTGATGTTTTTGTTTCCAGCTGGGGTTATGAGCAGACAAATACCTATTTTTATCAGGTGATCGCCCTGCGCGGTAAGAAAACCGCCGTACTGCGCCGCATCGCTGCGCAGCAGGTGAAAGCAGACAGTGCAATGTCTGGCGAATTAAAGCCGGTATTGAATGACTTTAAAGGCGAACCCGTGACCCGTCGTATCTGTGAAAACCATGAGCATCCGTCTGTCAGCATTGACGAGTACGAACAGGCTTATAAGACCGATCCTAACGAAAGCCATTTTTACAGCACCTGGGGCTGACCGCCTGCTACGCCCCGCAAGGGGCGTATAGTCGAAGACTTATTCAACCAAAACGTGAATACTATGCGAAATAACAAGGCGCTCAGGACGCAGATACATGGCGGAAACAGTTTATCAGGCGCGGAGGCGTTTTTACCTTCTCCGTTTTCGGCGCAGTCGTAACCCGGACACACTGGAAAAAATGTACGAATCCATGCGGGATCGTGGACAGGTGCCGCCGGAGGACACCGAGGCTTTTGAGGCTGCCGCCGACCATCGCCGCGCAGAGCTGGCATCGGGACGCATCTGGGATAAGATCCCGCCGCATGTCTGGCAGTATGTAAAATAATCACAGCGCCCCTACAAGGGGCGTTTTATTGCTTGCATATATGGCTCATTAGACGTATAATGTTTTTACTGATTCAAATCAGTACCTTCCTAAACAGCCTTACAGGTGCATTATGACCTCTTCTGAAATCCTCCATAACCTCCCTCAGATTATCACGGCCGTGGCCGCCCTCATTACAGCCATTACCGGGCTGATTAAAGTCATGAAGGATAAGGGTAAGGACTGAACCGCCGCAGGGGGCGACAGCCCCCTGCATCCCTAACCGGCAGCGCCCCGACTGGCGCAGGAGTAAAAAAAGTGACAACGCTGCATATTCGAGAAATTCCCACTGATGGAGCGCCGCCTATCTGTGCAGGCCGCTCAATCTCAGATGATGACCTTTGCGCCTCATGCCAGCATCTCGACTATCGCCCTGGGCACCTCAGCGCCTGCCTGCTGTCAGGTTGCGGGCGTGACGACTGGCCTTCAGAACTGGATGCAAACGGCTACAGCGTTGCCTGTAGCAGCTATGAGCGTGAAAAATCGCTTGATTAATATGGCTCATTAGACGTATAATAATCACATCGAAAGGCATCCGGTCTTTCGCGGCAGCGCCCCGACTGGCGCAGGAGTTTTACAATGCACGGTAACGTAAATGAAATTTGCGCAAGGCTTCTCGATAGTTTTGAACCACAGCAGCGGATCAGCCTTCTGATCTGGACTGCTGAAGATGTCCATGACTGCACCAGTGATATGAACCTCACTGACGATGAGGCCGAAGCCGTTCTGGCAGAAATCGCGGAATGCAGTTCACACAGCCGTTATGGCGTCGGAAAAGATACCGTCTGGAGCCTGGCAAAGCAGGTGCGCGAAGATGCCGCCCGCGATCGAAAGATAGAGGTCAATGCCGAGGCGCTGCAAAAAGTCGTGGCGCTGGCGGCGCAGTTTATCCGGCTGGAAGAAATCCAGTCTGGTGAAGGAGCTGCACGCCGACTTTATCCGCAGGAGTCTGAGGCGCTGGAGTGCATCACGAAGGCGATTAACGGCTAATTCACGCAGTAACGCAGCGAACTTTCACGGTAGCGCCCCGACTGGCGCAGGAGGAAAAAACATGTCCCAGAATGAAGCCTATTACGACACGCTGGCCCTGATTGAAAAGGGGCAATGGTGTTTCGGCAGTATGGACGAAGAAAACGAAGAGCGGGCAATCAAGGCCGCTAAGGCGCTGGCGCTGTTTGCGCGCCTGAATGAGCAGGACTGCGACGGACACCCGGTTTCCGAAATCATCGTTGATTTTATCGCTAACCTGATGCACCTGGGGGAAGCGATAAATTTTCGTGTGCTCGATGAGGAAAGCGCGGTGATCCCGTTGGTCAGGATCGCAGCCGTACACTTTAACGCTGAAACAAAGTCATAGTAATCATGTGAATCAGAAGGGGGCAGGCGTGATCCTGCCCCCAAAAATGGACAGGGGAAAGAGTTCTCCCGCCTGAAAATATTCAGGCAGGCGGGAATATTTTGCTTGATTAATATGGCTCATTAGACGTATAATAATCACATCGAAAGGCAATCCGGTCTTTCGACGGTAGCGCCCCGACTGGCGCAGGAGTACAGAAAATGTCTACTGAACTGAATCAACCCGCCATCACTGCACGCATTATCCCCAATAACCGCCGCATGGCCTTTCTGCCACGCCTGTTCGGCGCCTGGTATCTCACAGGTGAGGCCGGTGTCTACAACCACGCACGTTCTCTCTGCGCCGATTATCAAGGCGGTTCCTGGGAGTTCGTCGAACTGTCTTGCGGTAGCGGCTTCATGTACCCACTGAGCGCAGAGCGCTTCACGGTATCGGTTAGCGGTAACTGGTTCGAAGGGGAACTGTCCGCAGAAGCTACCGGTATCGTGCTGACCCTGTTCACCCTGAACCACATGATCTGGCACGCACATGATGCCGGCTATGAGCACATCTGCGACATGCTGATCACCCAGCAGGAAAAGCTCAAATTATATGCCGACCAGCACGCCGAAGCCGGTTTGATTTACCGCGCGATTGACTGAAACGGCGGCCCCCGCGAGGGGGCCAATACTGACAGGGGGAA
This sequence comes from Klebsiella quasivariicola, assembly GCF_002269255.1. Classification (NCBI taxonomy): domain Bacteria; kingdom Pseudomonadati; phylum Pseudomonadota; class Gammaproteobacteria; order Enterobacterales; family Enterobacteriaceae; genus Klebsiella; species Klebsiella quasivariicola. Next base: position 41,303 of record NZ_CP022826.1, read on the forward strand.
AAATGTTAACACTAACTGATATTCGCGCCAGCAATACGGTGCTGGTTACGGAATTTGGCGGCGTGCGTGCTGTGCATTTCTGTCTTCATGAAAAATTAAGCGGTAACGACAACGATCTGTGGTTTCCGCTTGCCAATGGGGCCGACCTGTTCGAGGCGCTGGAAAGCATTATGTGCATCAATTTTGCCGCTGCTAACGTTGTCTCGCTGGAGTTCCTGCGGCAGAACGGGAAGTGCAAAGACTACCGGATCACCTACAACAAGGCCAAATTCAAGCCATTAAGTTAGATATCTGGCATCATTAAATGTTCATATTTGAACAAAATTAAAATATAAAAATACGTCTAATGAGTTGATAAAATGGCTCATTAGACGTATAATTATTACATCGAAAGGCAGTTGAGTCTTTCGCGGTAGCGCCCCGACTGGCGAAGGAGTTGAAATGAAAGAAGCAGACCAAAAAAAAGTGAATGCCGTAATGGCAATTGCTGATTATCTCGGTGTAAAAAATCAAATCGAGGTGATCGAATACTCAGCCGAATCAGTGCAGGTTGAGTGGCGAAATCCTAAAACAAAACAGCTTATTCATCGTGATTACACTTTTGCAAATTCCTTTGTAAAAGACTTTGAAAAAGCTCTGAAATCGAACATGAAGTTTTACTGATAAAGAGGGGGAGAAATCCCCCTTAATCCTCCCATTTTTTACTGATAAACATCAAATATATGAGGTGTATTATGTGGAAACGTGGCGAAAACAAAGTGATTCTGATGGGGCGTTCTGGCAAAGATGCAGAACTGCGTTACACCCCAAACGGAACGGCCATTGCGAGCCTGACGCTGGCTACAGAAATCAGCTATAGCGACAACGAAGGGAAGGAGCAAAAAGAAACGGAATGGCATGATATTGTCATTTTTGGAAAGAAAGCCGAAGCAGCTGGGAAGTACTTCAAAAAGGGTATGATGCTGTATTTTGTCGGGCGCATTCGTAATAACAAATGGCAAGGGACAGACGGCAAAATGCGCAGCAATAAGGAAATTGTGATCGATAATAACGGCGAAATGCAGATGCTGCCGGGAGCTGGGCCACGTAACACCAGTGCAGAAGGCCAGGGAGGCATTGAAAATCATGATGAACCGCCGTTCCCGGATATGAATGATTACCCGCAGTGAGTATTTGAGTTAGAACGGCCCGCAGGACGCGGGCCGCCAATCCAGAGGGGGGGAGTATGAATATCAGTGAACAATATCGGGTGGCGGTCGTCAGTACCGGCCATGTAAAAAAAGAAGACGCGGAACTACTGGACAAGGTCTGTAACGATGACTTGTCCGGTCAAGGTTTGTTCTGGATCGAGAAAAATCGCTATGGGTGGATATTGCGTATTTCTGCTACTGAACAATGGCGAGTGGAATTAACCAGGGCGGGGATCAGTGCAAGTGCTTTGGATAATATAGCCGCGTTAAATGGTGCCGGGTTCGACTGGATTTGGTTTGACCGGGATGCAGAACAGGTGCCAGAACTGACCGTTTGGGAGTGGTAAACCGGTTAAAAATATGCCTCGAAAAGGGGCATTTTTTTCTTGCCTGTAATGGCTCATTAGACGTATAATAATCATGAAGTTTAAAAGCGGATATTGATTAAAACGCTCTGTAAATAACGTGGAGAGAATATTATGGCGACCTTATACCCTTTTGAGGTTTATACCCTTATTGTGTCAGAATTAATCGTAAGCCATTTTAATGATGTCGCTATGGTATATCCGGGAAGCGAAGAAATTAAAAAGAACTATGACAGTGAATTAAGTGCTGTACAGGTAGTTAATGGCATCAGAGAAAAACTGATTGAAGATGGTGTTATACAGTGCGAACAGTGCCCACTGCTATCCGAGTGGGATGAGAACAAGGTTATCAACCAGCTAATTAAAGATTACCGCCTGATTCTCAATCGTGACTATGAACTAAACCGTGTTCGTCAGCAGCTGGCCCCGGAGCTGATCGCACAGATAGAAAACTGGAAAGAGCAGAAGTATTCCGATTCTGCGAAGGAATACGAGGTGCTCTATGAAACCATCAACATCAACGGAAAGGAGGTTACAGGCAAACTAAACGTAGTTGCAGTAAGTCGCTTTGATGCTGTTTTCATCGTAGGGCAGCGTCACGCTAACGATAACTTTTTGGTTTTGGATGTGAAGGAGGTGATGAATCATTGAAATCCAGAAAAGGTGCCGGATTGCGCCAACAATCCGGCTGGGTAGGCAATTTAAATTGTGAGGTTCAAAATGCCGTTGTGGATTATACACTATGCTGAAGATGTCGCAAACGGAGTGCAAACAAAGTCGCATCCGATGAACGCAGCGCAATGGGATCACTTCCGTTTCTGGTTGGCAGTGTTCCGGCGGATTAAAGAAACCGCGATGTAATCTGTAACTGTCTCAGGGGCGCTGTATGCGCCCCTTTTTAATATCCGTGCCCGGACTCCTTTCCCTGTAAATTTATCGGGATCAAGGGCGGATCGTGGCCCTGAACGTGCGCACCATTGAGCGCTGCATCGCAGCGGAACCGGAAAATTTTTTCCGGCCAATGAGTGCCCTTGTCACCGGAACGGTGACAAGTATGCACGCAAAATTACACGAACAGGCAGCACCCATGCCCGGCCTGACAGGCCGGGAGCTATATCATAATGTGGGATGCTATATGTGAAAGGTGAAGGTTAATACTGCGGACCTGAAGCGTCAGAATTCTGACCGGTAGAGCCATTTTGTGTGCGCTGATCTTCGTCAACTCCAGTGATTTTTTTTCGGCTGTTGCTGGTTCTTTTTTTTCCAACTCGTCCGGCAGTAATGTCCTTGATATCACGTAATGTAACGTCTGAAAAACCCGCATCGTTGAGGAATTTCAGTATCTCTTTATCTTCATATCCTTTCGAATCTTTCAGCTTCTTAATGTCAGATTTAAGCTCATCGAGTACGTGCTTTTTCTCAAGCCTTTCTGACGTCACATCAGGCAAGTCGTCGAGAATGCTTTTGAATTTTCCGATGTCCTCACTGCTATAAAATGCTTTCTTTTTTGCAGGCATATGCCCTCCCAATAATGTCAAAATCGGCCATGCCGAACCGGAGAAAATCGATCAAGCTATTCGGGTGATTTTACATGATGCCCGGCACGATTCAATTGCTCTGCCTGCCAGGCCCTTCGCTGCTGGCTTTCAAACCTCGCCGATGGTAGAATTCAATGAGGTATTTAAGTACGGGACAAGATGTGTTTTTGGTACACCGCCGGCACGCCGGCAGTGACGCAAAAACGTCTTGGTCAGGGCAAGCCCCGACACCCCCTAACGAGGTTAGCTATTAGATGAGTCGTAGTGAGTCACGAAAAACAGATGCACAAATCCATTTCCGCTGCACAGCAGAAATTAAAGATGCATTGTCCAATAAGGCCCATGAAGCAGGGCTTAGTCTTAGTCAATATCTTATCAAATCTGGGCTTGGAAAGCGCATTCAATCGAAAGGTAATTACAATGCACTTGCCGCTCTTGTAAAGATAACAGCCCTTCAAAAACATCTGTTTAACGAAGGTGCCGGGGTTCATAGCAAGGAGTATTCAGAGATTCTGATCGAGGTCAAAAAGGCCGCACAGAAACTGCAACAGGAGATGGATGGTGATACCTAAAATCATTGAGGGCCGAAGGGACAAAAAGTCCAGCTTTGGTCAGCTGATTAAGTACATGGCAGACAAGCCGTCTCAGGAGTTGACTGATACAGTTCAGCCTACTCCTGAGACTGCTTTAGCTGTTAAATCGGATATGTTCGAAGGGTTAAACAATTACCTGACCCGTAAGCAGAAAGTGATCAGCACACCGGTGGATGTTGAGCCAGGTGTACAGCGAGTTGTGGTTGGTGATGTTACCTGCCAGTACAATACCTTCTCGCTCGATGGTGCAGCACAGGAAATGAATTCAGTTTCTCAGCAAAGCACACGCTGTAAAGATCCAGTTATGCACTATGTTCTCTCATGGCCTGACTATGAAAAGCCGAATGATGATCAGGTTTTCGATTCAGTGAAGTTTACACTGGCATCGATGGGCATGTCCGATCACCAGTATGTTGCTGCCATCCACCGGGATACAGATAACCTGCATGTGCATGTTGCTGTCAACCGCATCAATCCCCAGACATATAAAGCAGCCTCATCGAGCTTTACCAAAGACACACTTCACCAGGCGTGCCGCTTACTGGAATTGAAGAATGGTTGGTCCCATTCAAACGGTGCATATGTGGTTAATGACCGTCAACAGATTGTCCGGAACCCTCACAGCAAGAAAGAGCGAGGCAACTGGCGCTCACTCGATCGCATCAACAAGATGGAGAATAAAGAGGGTGTTGAAACGCTCTATCGCTATATCGTTGGTGATGAACAGGTAGGCGGTAGTCGTCAAAACTTGATCCATGTTTCAGCTGGGCTTCGTGAAGCCAAAAGCTGGGATGATGTGCATAAGACATTTGCAGGCATCGGTCTTCGTGTCGAAAAAGCACAGGGGAAAAAGGGCTACGTAATTACCCACGAACATCAAAACCAGAAGACGGCTGTTAAGGCGAGTCTGGTATTTAACAAGGCACAATATACCCTGAAGTCGATGGAAGAGCGCTTTGGTGAATACCAGCCTTCACATATTGAACCGGCCAAAGTATCGGTATTTAAAACTGCATATACCCCTGGTGCTTATCGTCGAGATGCCAATAAACGTCTGCAGCGTAAAATTGAGCGCGCAGAAGAAAGAATGCTTCTCAAGGGTCGCTATCGCGCCTACCGGAACAATTTACCGATATATTCTCCGGATAAAGATCGCATCGCCGATGAATACCGGAAAATTGCCCAACATACCCGGTTGGTGAAAAATAACGTCCGGCATTCTGTTTCAGATCCTCATACCAGAAAGCTGATGTACAACCTGGCAGAGTTCAAACGCCTGCAGGCGGTTGCCAATCTGCGTCTTAGCTTGCGTGAAGAACGCAACGGTTTCAGGGCGGCTAACCCACGGCTTTCTTACCGAGAGTGGGTCGAACAGGAAGCACTGAAGGGTGATAAGGCAGCGCTCAGCCAAATGAGGGGCTTTGCCTATTCCTCCAGGAAGAAGGAGAAGTATAAACAGCAGCTGGTTGAGCAGATCGGGTTCAACCGTACCTTTAACGCCATCACCAGTCATGATCGTGATGATGTGGCCGTAATGGCCTCAGCACGTCATGGTGTCAAGCCACGGCTTTTGAAAGACGGTACTGTTATCTTTGAGCGCGACGGTAAACCAGTAGCGGCTGATCGTGGTCACATTGTGCTGACAGAAAGTAATGGAATCGACAAAGAGAAAACGGCTGACCTTGCAATTGCATTAACGATTGCTGGTAAAGCCAAATCTGTTCGTGTTGATGGTGACGGCGAGTTTAAGGAACTGTGCTGTAATCGTATCGTCGATGCAGCTGTGAACCACAATCACCCTGTCGCGCAGGGCATTACCTTCACAGATGCCGCTCAGCAGGCGTATGCTCAAAACGAGAAACATCGTTTGATTCGTGAGCAAAATAATAGTAAAAATGAAATGCAATTAAGAAGTGAAAGCGACGACAAATTCAATCCGAAGTAAAATGGAGTAAGAAATGAAAATCAAAATGCAAACGGTCCTCGCGGCCGTTTCTTTGTTAGCTCTTGCCGGTTGTGCCTCTCAAAGCGAAAAGGAAAAACAAATCTCTGCACAGCAGCTGGTAGATCAGGAATTGCGTGAGCAAGCCATTAAGATAAAACTCGCACAGGATGAGCTTTACCAGGCTGGAGCCATTAACAGGACCCGTTACAAATTCCCTACCATTATCAATGCAAACAGTCAGTATGTTCGTGTGAGCTGGCAGGGTGATGCTTACGAATTACTGGAGCAACTGGCTAAACAGCGTGGCCTTCAATTCACCAGTCAGGGGATCAAGTTACCGCTTCCACTCAATATCGATGTTGGTGGTTCGAAGGTTACGTTTGAACAGTTGCTGACCCTGATCCGACAACAAACGCAGTACCGTGCCACCATCAACCAGAAACCCGGTGAACTGCAGCTGCTTTACCTCACACCATCGAAGAAAGGTTCATTCCTCAGAGGGACCCGCCCATGAAACTTAAACTGATCGTGCTTTTGACGTTACCGCTGCTTGCTGCGAACGTTGCACGCGCGGACGACTCCGATGTTAAAGGCCTGGATTACTACATGGACCCGCCAAGCCAAAGTGACGATGAGGCCGATGTTACTGGCAGTATGCTAAACGACGCAGCGCACACCATAGGATTTCGCGGCGGTAAGGCAGAACGCGCTAAAGAAATTCGCGCCGCGCTGGAAAATCAGCGCAGCAACCTTGATTACATGTATTCGTTCCAGCCGCTGATCTCTTCTGAAGGCTACCTGCCACCGGTCATTGCTGAAGCTAAAGACGTTGCACACATTACCAATGAGCAAATCCGAACGGCCAACCGTGCCTACGACATTGTTGTGCCGGCACGCTTTGTCAGTAACCCACCGACCTGGAAAAGCTATCTTCTGACCGGATTGATGGCGCAGCGGATCGAATTGCCTGAACCGGCGGCGATGCCGAAAGACGGCAAACAACGTGATATCTGGAAAAAGGCTGTCGCGCTGGGCTGGTCTGACGGCCGCCAAAAAGCTGATGAGATATTCACTGCTAATTTCAATCGCCTCACACGGGATTACACCGGCATGTTGCGCTACAGCACGCTACTGCAGCAGGGCATGATAAAGGCTCCAGTTATCACACAGCAGCAGCAAACAGTTACAGGGGATAAAAACCGTCTCATGCTGGGTGATAAAACGAAACGTATGAAGCAGCAAGCTGAGTTTGACATCAACAAACGCAGCTGGAAACCGACCATACGTTGAGGGGCAGTAGATGGAAGCATTCAATTTTGGTCCAACGCTGACGCCACAGACGCTGGAACGTTTTCTCGTACACTGCTCTAACAATGAAGTGTCCGATATCTTGTTGCAGGGTGGGGATAAGATCTGGGTAGAACGTCATGGGCGCCAGCTGCCCATGACAGATTACCCAATCGACACCCTGGAGCTGGAACGCACCGTTGATAAGGTGTTCGGGCAGGAGATCAAAGGGATACTGAAAAGCGCTGCGGTTGTTAATACCGCTATCCAGCTACGAGGTGATGAAGCGGGCACGATTGGACTCGGCCGCGGCGAAACGCGCCGGTTCCGTGCGAACTTCACTCAGGCCGATATTTATAAAACAGAAGCGGCAATGTCTCTGACACTCCGTGTTCTGAATGAGTTTATTCCTCAGCTTAAACAAATGGGCATTGAGCCTGAGCTGTTTAATTCTCTGTTGCCGGCTTCCGGCCTCGGACTGATTTGCGGTGAAACGGGATCGGGTAAGTCAACCCTGATGGCCAGCATCTTCCAGTATTGCGGTGAAACGTACCAGGACCGGAAAATCATCACGGTTGAAGATCCCATCGAATATCGCCTGGGAAGTAGAGACTGGATTGCGCCGGCGCCGGCACAGTCACAGATTGGGCGTGATATAGATTCCTTCCACAATTTTATCACTCTCTCCGGGTTACGTCGTTCTCCGAAGATTATGGGGGTTGGTGAGCTCCTTAACCGCCTGTCATTTGAAGCTGCTGTGCTGGCAGGTAAATCAGGCCATTTTTGTCTCGGAACACTGCACGTCAAAACGGTCGGAGAGGCCATTTCCCGATCATTGCAGAACTATCCGCCGGAAATGCGTGAAGCTGCCGCCTTTGACCTGCTGAGTATCCTTTCGTACATCATCGTGCAACGCTTGCTTAAAACAAAAGATGGCCGGCGCAAGGCTGTCCGTGAATATCTCGTCATTGATAACAGCCTGCGCCGCAAACTCTATGACGTTGATTACAGCAAGTGGGGCCGCTACATCGACGACCTGTTGATCGCTGAAAACCGCAGTCTGATTCAGAACGCCTGGGTAATGCACCAGGAAGGTTTGATCGACGAAGCGGAAGTCATCGAGGTCGCAGGATATATGGACTATCTGGCGTTAAAAGAGGGCAAGTATGGACATTAACAAATGGCGTTATGCCGGCCGGCCACTGACGGTTTTTGGTGTGCCTGTTATCTCGTTTCTTGTGTACTTCATCTGGTTTCCGTTCCCGTCAGTAAAAACCTTTGTTATCTGCACCTGTGTGGTTCTCTTTTACTTTCTGCTGGCCATGATGGGCTACACGTTACCGGTGCTGTACCAGGTCATTCTCCGGGTTATCCGCGGGAAAAAACTTACCGGGCGGCCGTGGTGGTACCGGCGCTCTCAGCGATAACACATAACTACAGGGGTAGACAGTATGGCGAAACCTGAAATTGCAACTGAAAGAACCCGTCTGAGTATTCCCTTTGACGATCGCCAACGTGCAATACGTGCGGCCGGCAAACTGGCTGATGGCAGTAATGCTCTGGACTACGTGAAGGAAGAAAAGGTGTGGTATGCACAGCCGGGGGCCAACCTGAGCCGGCTGAAAGAGTGGATTTTTGACCCCAATAAGGTGATCGAAGAACCGCCCCTGGATATTCAGGCCATTGAAGATGAATTTACGGCGTGGCTTGAAGAGCGCGGTGCCATTATCAAAGACCCCATAGAGTTCGATGGCCAGAAGCATTATGTCGATACAGTGGACGGTAAAGCTGGTTCAAGAAAGGGGGTGTATGCCGCTTTCCTGGATGGCCGGCCTGCAGGGTGGTACAGGGACTATAAGAACGGTGGTGAAATTCAGAAATGGGTATCTACCGGCGCAGCCCCTAACCCTGAACAAATGGCCATGCTCCGTGCTGATGCTGCGGCAAGGCGTGAACAAAGAGCTGCAGCGCAAGCGGATAAGTTTGATCAGACCGCTAACCGGTTGATGGAAGAATATAACCGGCTTCCGGATGCCACGGGAGATCTGGCATACCTGAAAAACAAACAGGTCATTGCCGCTAACGGCCTTAAAGCTGATGAGCGGGGCAACGTTGTGATCCCCCTGTTTAATGCTGATGGCGAGTTCAGGACCCTTGAGCGCATCTGGTCCGACGGTAGTAAACACCTTGAAAAAGACGGCCAGGCATGGGGGAGTTTTTTCGTTGTGGGTGGCCAACTGAAGGATGGTGACAACCTGCTTTATGCCGAGGGATATGCGACAGCAGCCAGTATCAGCGAAGCCATCAATCAGCCTGTGATCATGACGGTTAATGCCGGCAACATGGTGGAAGTTGCTGGCCGCCTGAAAGACGCCTTTCCAAACAGCACTCATTACTTCCTTGCTGACAATGACATTTATAAAGACGAGAACGTTGGACTAGAAAAAGCGACAGAAGCTGCAGAGCTGACTGCCGGCCATGTTCTGGTCCCTGCCTTTAGCAACCCGAAAGAAGGGCTTACAGACTACAACGATTTGCATGTCTCTGAAGGGCTGGAGCAAGTCAGATTGCAGGTAGAAGGAGCCATTAATCAAATAAACAGGGTAGACACTATGCCGACTGATAACCCGAACATTACTGACGTTAATCACAGCTCGACTGACAGCGCTGCCGTTGCAGCCCCTGAAAATGCCGCGCCGGTGGCCAGCGCCCCTGCAGCTGCTGAACCGGTGGAAGCCGCGCCGGTGGCCAGCGCCCCTGCAGCTGCCGAACCGGAGGAAGCCGCGCCGGTGGCCAGCGCTCCCGCAGCTGCCGAACCGGAGGAAACCGCACCGGTGGCCAGCGCCCCCGCAGCTGCCGAACCGGAGGAAACCGCGCCGGTGGCCAGCGCCCCCGCAGCTGCCGAACCGGAGGAAACCGCGCCGGTGGCCAGCGCCCCTGCAGCTGCTGAACCGGAATACGCCGCACCAACAGATCGAGACGGTGATGATGAAAAGAGTAATAGCGCCAGTGATCTTGAGGCGTATGCCGCTATGATGGCCTTTGGCGGTGAAACAACTGACACCGCTCAGCAAAAGCCTGAAGGGATAGCGCCCAGCGAACCTGTAGCTAATACCGCCCCGGCTGAAAATGAAACCGAGGAGAAGAAGAAAAAAACAAACGAAGAACTGGAAAACGGCATACGCTGGGCAACCAACGATAATGCAGAAACGCCCCCAAAAGAACGTATAGACCTGGAAGGGTTAATTGCCCGGTTTGGGTACAGAGCAGAGAAAGACTATACGGCGTATACGCTTGATGGGCAGGATGCGTTTTACGATTACGGCTCACATCTGCGTATGGCTACCCCTGAAGCCAGCCAGAGTGACGAGATGATCCTGGCGGCCGTTCTTACCGCGGATAAGCAACATCATCGTGGTATTGAAATCACCGGCAGTGACGAATTTAAAGAGCGAGTGTTTAACCTTATCAGTGAATACAACATTGAGGTGAAACTGACTAACCCAGAACAAAGGGTTAAATTGCTCGAACTCAAAAAAGCAAATGAAACAGCAAAAGAAACGGCAAAAGAAAATGTTGCTGATTCAAAAGCGAATAAGCAGGAAGGGGTAAACGAAAAGGCAAATTCATCAGTTCAGCAAAATGGAATGCGCTGGGAAGAATCGGCCTCTGTACAACCGAAGAAGCAGAATGCATCTGATACTCAAAAGGAAGATAAAGCTGCGGGTGAATCCTGGGAGAAAGGCGTTATCGTCGCGCATGGACGTGCTAAGTATGAGTGGAAAGATGATGAATCCATGAACTACTTTGTCACCCTCAAAAATGAACATGGAGAGAAGACACTCTGGGGGAAAGACCTTGAGAGAGCGGTTAAAGATGCTGGTGTAGACACCGAACGTCTTGTTACGGTCAGAAAGCTGGGATTTGTGGATGTTGAGGTGAATGCACCTGTCCGTGATGAAAGCAACAAGATCGTTCGTTATGAAACTATCCAGACCAAACGTAATGAGTGGGAAGTAAAACCTGTATACCCACAGCCAACAGCAGGGAATGAACAGGCCTATAAGCCTTCTGAACTGGTTCCGTATGATGCTGCAACCTTCCAGAAGCTCCGCACAACAATTCAGCAGATTACCGGTGTTGATCTCAGCCGTGAGGCCGTGCCTGAAAAAGAACTGTATTGGTTCCTGCCGAATGGTAAGCCAGCTCCTGAAAGCATGACAAAACCCACAGGCTATAAACTCCCTCAAGAGTCAAAAACCGCGGGTACACCTTTGCTGGTCGCACCGCATAAAAAAGGCGAACGACCTGATTATTACCTTGTTGAGTCTCGTAAAGGATTCATGCAGGGGATCGCAAAGGATAAGGAATCTGGCGAGTACCATAGCGTAATTGGTAAAGTGAACAAGCGTATTGATAAAGATGGAAACTGGAAAACGTATATGACACTTTCAGCAATCAATAAAAATTCTGAAAGTGGAATTGTTTTGCACGGATACGGCCATGTTGATCAGGGAGGTAAAAACCTGCTTTACAAAAACACAATTGCAAATGAAAAACAGCCTCAGCATTTACAACCGGCCTCAGATGAGGTAAAAAACAAAACAGTAATGAAGCAGCTTTTTCATCCTTCTAATGCTGCAAAAAGAAAAGATGATGAAAGGAGAGAACAGACTCATGCACCAGTCGCAAAGTCAGCGCCTCGGCCATAAAACAAAAACCCTACTCGTAGCAGTAGGGTTTTCCTGCATTTCTGTGAGCTCATTTGCAGCCACACAGACCTGTGCAGCATACGAACTGGCAAAAGCTGGTGCTGATGCTGCCTATAAACAGGAGGTTGAACGGATTAACAACGCCGCTAAAAGTGAATCCAGTACATCTGATTCTCTCGGACAGTGCCTGGGGTCGCTATCGGTATCACTAAAAATCCCTCAGTTTCCGTCTATCAGCGACATCATTGATAAGGTGAAGGATGAGGTATGCAATACGGTTAAATCGAAGATTAATGAGAAGTGGGGGAGCCTGACTAATACGACGCTGGACCCGTGGTCAACGATTTCATCCCGACTGCCAGATACGTCAGGTATCCTGCCCAACGCATCTTCTAAGAATGTGCAATTAAACAATCCGGCAGCTGCGAGTGGAAGTGGTGAGGATGCAAACAGTGATGCATTCCCGTTCCATTTGTAACTACCGGAAGAGTCCTTTCGGGATTTTATCGAATAGCTTGCCGGTTCGTATTTCAACGCGGCGGTGTTCCGCCGCGGTTAGTAAACGCATAAATTCTGTGGCAGGTAGAACATCACGTTTTGAGTCTACATACGTATCAAGCGAATCTTCATTCATGAAACGTCTGACAGTATGCAGCCAGTCTTCAGCTGATTTCATATTTTTTGAGCTCATCGTCGCTCATCTCGGCAAACGCTGCAGGTCGGCGACCTTTTCCTGTCCAGGTTATGGACTTTCCATCAACTTCGATCCGGTACTTCACTTTTCCAAAAGTGGATTTACTTTTCGTGGACGGACCAAAGAGATTTTCGAAGATCTGGAGAGCTTCATCAGCCGTAATATTGTGTTCTTCCATGAACCGCTTTGTGGCTGCGGCTTTCTCTTCAGTGGCCTTCTGTTCTTCCTTAAATTTCTCGATCATTCCCTGTGCAATGTCGGACCACATATTAATGAGTTGCTCAAGGTTTTCTGGCGGAATTTTGCGCAAAACGGCGGTGGCTTTTCGTCGTTCGCACATGATAACTGCACAGGATTCGTAATCATTATGTTCGCTCATGTATACCTCATTGTTCATTAACGATCTGCGTGATTTTCTAACACAAACTTTTGAAAAGAGAAACTCTATGAAAACACAAAATGGTGAAAATATTATGGATCAAACTGACTCGGATCAAAACTCAGTCGTTGATGATGACAGCAACGCCCTTGCTCCAGCTCTTGCTGAAGAGAGTAACCGAACGGTGCAAGAAATCGTATCGAAACATGGTTTAAAAGTAATTTTGATTCAGACGCTAATCATATTAGTCGCAATCATTATCATCGGTCTTCAGGGTTACTGGCTTCACCAGAAAAAAACCAAATATATTGCAACGAATGGGGGCATGATCACGGAAGTACACCCAACCGATGAACCGGCTTACACAGCGGAAGAGGTGATGGACTTTGCCAACCGTACAATGATCAAATCGCTTTCGCTGAACTTTGTGAATTACGAAAACCAATTAACCAGCGTCCGTGGCGATTTTAGCGCTGAGGGGTACGTTAGTTTCCGTAAAGCGCTGACCGATAGTGGACTGCTGAAAGATATCAGTGAAAAACGTCTGAACGTAAAACTTTCCACAACACCAGGAACCCTGATCACGGAAGGTCTTATCCGTGGCACCAAAACCTATGCCTGGCAATACCGTATTCCGGTGACTGTTCAGCTTGTTGGTCAGGCTCAGGACTACAGACCACAACCTTACGATTTGATGGTTCAGGTACGCCGCGTCAAAGAAGACGAAGATCCACGGGGTATTCAAGTAGCGCAGGCCATTCTCAAACCCCGGAACTACTGAGGTCAATCATGAAGATTAAACTGTTAACTGTACTTATGGCCGCACTGTTTTCGGCAAATTCTGTATCTGCAGCTGATGCACCGACTGGTAATGGAGCGCCGCAGCAAACGGCGCCAGCTGTGCCTGGTGGTGATATTGCTCAATGGCAGCAGGCCAGTTCCGGGTTGCCCGTAAATCAGCAGTCACAGGTGCAACAGCCACCACAGCAAACAGCACAGGAACAAGGTCAGCAGCAGGCGCAAGGCCAACAACCACAGGCACAGCCCCAACAGCAGCCAACTACTGCACTGCCTCCTGCACCCATGCCGCAGATTCCTCCACCACAGCAGCAGGTTACTCATGTTAATCCGCAGACACTGGAAGAGTTACCTGCACCTGTTCTGCAGCAGATCCAGCCTATTACCCCTGGTCAGGTGCGGTCTGCCCGCAGCGCAATGGAAGATATGAGCGCGGCGGCCAAAACCTCACCATTAACGCCGATCCCACGAATTTCAAGCCAGACGGTATCACTGTCAGCTGGTGCATCCATTCCGCAGGTACGGGTATTTCCAAACCAGGCAACGACAGTGACGTTTTCAGATGCAACCGGACACCCCTGGGTATTAGGTGCCCCTCCATATAATTCGAGTCCCTGTGCTTCTGGTGGTGAACTGTGTGTTGGCTATATTCCAGGATCGGCGGTATTCACAATCCAGCCTACCAATGCCTATGCCAGCGGGAACATCACAGTGCTTCTGAAGGGGCTGGCCACGCCGGTCATTATTAACGTGAAGGGGGCAGAACCCTCCGTTAAATCAAAAACCGTTGATGTTGATTATCGTCTGGATCTCCGTATCCCGAAGCGCAGTCCTGACACACCGGTTTATACCGCTACGCCTGAGAAAAAAATCTCACTGTATGACAAGCAGCTGCAGAGCGTGCTCGATGGCATCCCGCCTGAAGATGCTCAGCGGTTGAAACTTAAAAACGCGCCAGGGAGTACCAAAGTCTGGCAGATCGGTGATGAGCTCTACGTCAGAAGTAACATGCAGCTGCAGGATGAGTTTGAAAAAACGCTTTCCGCTATCGATGGCACACATGTTTACGTGCTGCCGGCAACACCAGTGCTGACTTTTTCTGTTAATGGTCAGGCGCGTGACGTTGAAGTTGAGCTGAATTAAGGGGAACGACGATGGCTACAGATAAAGGTAAAGAAACCAGAAAAATGATGCTCTACGTCGGTGGTGCTGCTGCAGTGGTGGCGCTTCTGGGAGGGTACTGGTTGTTTGGCTCATCAGATGAGCCGGCAACGGGAGGGTCGCAGGTGAAAGCCCAGGGGCTGGAAGGGAAAACTGGCAGGGAAAAAGCTAATGATCCCCAATACAACAAGCTGCTGAATGAGTGGAATGCTGATAATTCAGAGAAAGCGGCGCTCACGGGGGATAGCTTCATATCCACGTTGTCAGCCAGTAACCCGGTGGCCGTTGATTACGGCACCAAAGCACCACCACCAAAATATTCGTGGGAATCGTCAGCAAAACCGTCGGGCGATAACAGTAAGGCTAATGATGCTGAGCAGAAAGAGCGTGAGCGTCAGGCTAAAGCGGTGGCTACGTTACTGCAGAAAATAGACCAGGCCAGAACACCGGTTGTCACGGGTGTTGCACTTGCAACCTCTCTGGGAGCTGAGGGAAATGACAAGAACGGCGGGACTTTCTCAGGGTGGACCGATTCGGTCTATCCGCAGAACAAAAAGCCGGATGCTGAAAAACAACAGGGGGCGAAGAATAAGGTCAAAGATAAAGGAGCCCGACTTGTATCGGCTTACACGCTTGTGCCGGCAGTAATGGATACGGCGATGGACAGTGACGATCAGAACAGTATTGCTATTGCCCATGTTCCAACTGGAGCGCAGGCCGGCGCCAAATTCTATTCTGGCCAAAACCGTCTTGCCGGCGATGGTATTCGAATTCACTTCACCGGCATGGAGCTGAACGGAGTGCAGTGTAAGGTCGATGCGTATGGCGTGGCTTCCGACTCGTTGCGCGCGGCCGTTTCCTCAAATGTAAATAACCGCTGGTTCAGCCGTATTATTCTGCCGGCTGTCGCTAACGGATTAGGCCGAACTGGTCAGCTGTATGCGGACAGCAATTCGCAGATGATTATCACTGACGGCGGGAACGCATATCGTTCAACTGGTACACCTGATGGCAAAGCGGTTGCCGGTACCATTATTGGCGGGATGGGTGAGCAGGCAGGGCGTGTCCTGGCCGACGATGCAGCCCGCCTGCCGGTGAAGCAGGTTACGGTTGATCGTAACCAACTCATAGGCATCCAGTTTGTCGCGCCGGTGTATGAAAGCGACTGTGGCGAGAATATGGAAAATGCTTCTGCAGAGCAGGCGCAGCAGCAAGCAACTCCGACACTTTCTAGTGTGCAACCTCAGCAGATGCCTCAGCCTCCGGCTCCTAATTACCCTCAGCAAAACTTTCCAAGCTACCCCGGCTACGGGTATGGCTCCAGTAACCCGTATTACCGTTAAGGAGATTGATAATGAATCTGTTTGAAGATGACAATAAAAACGAAGCAGCTCCTGCCCAGGAACCGGTGTCTGCTAAGCCTGCTGAAAAGCCAAAACCGACAGTGACGCCAGCAGCAAAAGCGAGCAAAAAGCCGCTTAATATCAGTGACTATGCATGGATTGGTGGTATCGCTGTCATCGCTATCCTGCTTTTAGTCTGGTTGTTTGGGGGCTCCGATAGTGATACTGCGCCAGCGACGGGGAATGGGGCGATCCAGTCTTCAGCGCAACGTCCGCGCGTACAGTCTGCCCCTGCCGGGCAGGATTCTGGTGACTTCCGCGAGCAGATTTCCGGGATTCTGCTGCAGCAAAAGGAACGGCTGGACGCGATAGAATCAACTTCTAAAAATGGAATGATGATCCTTTCCAGTCAGTTACAAAGCGCTAATGAACAAATTAAAAATCTGAACAATCAGGTTCAGGAACTGAAAATGAAAGCCGCTGGTTATGGGCCCTCATTTGGTAATCAGAGTGGAACAATTTCCGGTTCAACGTCACAGGCATTACCTTTGTTGAGAGGTTTTTCAATTAATGATTTATCTGGCGATCTTGCTTGGGTAAAATACAAAAACCAGACGTATGCTGTGAAGGTCGGAAGTCAACTTGGCGGAGTCACCATTACGGGTATCGATACTGAAAATAGAATCGTTACAACAAGTAAAGGCCTAATCCGCTAATCAGGACCTAAAAAGGCGAAACTATGGATTTAGAATCGGTATTAATTCAGGTTGCTAACGGTGGTCAGGAACCGCTGACAAGGCTAATCATAGGTGTCGCTGCAATCGTTGGGATCATTGGTGTTATTGGATATCTGATGAGCCTGCGGAAGCAGGCCAGGCATTCTACCAAAGGTGTTGAAGTTGGCAGAATTTTTGCCGGGATCATCTTCTGTGTATGCCTCATCACGCTGAAAGCACAGATGAACTCAGGCGGTGCCACTTTAGGATTTGGCGATGTCAGTTTCGGACCCGTCAGTTATGCGAGCGAATCTACGTTTGGCATGGGAGCCGCAGCAGTCAACGCAGTGCTGGGGATTGTTAGAATTCTCGGTGCATACTTTTTTTACAGGGGTATTAAGGGGTTGAAAGACTCTTACCTTGAGGGCCATACGGAGCTGTCAGCTTCGGGCACGAGAGGGGCATCCATTGTGAAAATTGTATGTGGACTACTTCTGATGTTCGATACACAAACGCTCGATGCGTTGCAGAGCACATTAAACATTCACTGGTAATCAAAAAGGATACTTTATGAAAATTGTTAAATTTATCAAAGACAAGGCGTTATCTGCATCCATCGCAGCGTATCAGCTGCGCGGAACGGTAGCAAAATCGTTAGTGGTATTGCCCCTGGCATTACTGAGCAAAGAGGCTGCAGCTGAAACGACTGTCTGGGAAAAGATCAATACCTTCACGGAAGGTATGGCCAGTACCCAGCCTGGTCTGATTACCGCTGGTAAAGTGGTTGGTGTTGTGTGCTTCATCGTAGGTCTTGTAGCTCTGTGGCTCAAAAACAAACGCGGGAAAGATATCAGTGGCGGCTTCATCTTTTGGTCAATGGTTGTTGGAGCCTGTCTGGTCGGCCTGACCGCATGGATCTCTTCTGTTGGTTCAACCGTTGGCGTTGACGCAACCCTGTAATGTCCTTTCGGCCCCGCCTTGCGGGGCCAATACCGGAGTTCCCCCATGAAAGATTTTAAGCTCACCAGGAATGAACAACCTGCCAGATGCCATGTGTGCGGGATAAAGAGCAAAGATGTTTTCTCCCTCGCAGAAGATGGACAGAAAGAGAGAATGCTTTGCTCTGTATGCCTGTCGCTCGAACACCCGGAGAAAATGAAACTAGAGACTCAAACCGGACTTTTGCTGAAGAGAAATACAAACCGAAAACTCTACAGCCTGTTGTTTCGTTCAATTGCAAAAGCGGAAAAGTCAACGGACGATTCTTACCGTGAAAAGGCACAGAAACTTAAACAGATATTGCTCAGCACAACTGACGTAGTTCTAAACGAAACCGGCAGTGATGATGGATACGATTTACTGCACCTGATAAAAAAACACCATCAGTTACTTCCCATGAATTTTGACGATGAGTTTGTCACTTCTGTCGCAGAGTCAGACGAATTGCCGGATGTAAGTGACTGGAATGAAATTTACAAGGGTAAGAGAGGTTTTAAATGATTTCTTTCTTTGAGGATGTGATCGAAGGTATCTCACGCAATCTTACGTCAAATGACTCGTTAAAATACTGTGATTTGACAACGGTTGTAGGGCTTACGTCGCAGGATCGCGTTGAGCATCCTGAAATCAGGGCTCCGTACATTCTGACTACGAAGAACAACGATTTTCTTACCGTTATTGAGGTTCAGGGCGCTAAATCATCGTTTGACGAGAAGTCGTTTAATGACTTCATCATGCACCTTTCAAACTCGTTGTCGAATTCCTTTATTAACAGTGGCCATAAGCTGTCTGTGGTGTTTGAGCGCGACTTTACCAAGAACCAGGAAGAACTGAATAATGTTTATAAACCGCAGGTAGCAGCAATAGAGCGCCTGCAGATAGACATTAAAGACCTGATCGCCGATGACGCAAAAAAAATTGCTGCCCATTACAGCCGTGAACGCGCTTACATCGTGCTGTATACCTCGAAGGGGATGATTGCGAAGGATGAACTTAAAAACGAGCAGGCAAAAGCTGCCGGCGTTATGAAGGATATCCCGCAGACTCGCTTCAGTCAGAACCCAATCGAATTTCAGCTTGAAGGTTTGAAGATCACGCATGACGCGATGCTGTGGCGGCTGATTGGTATGCTTCAGGGGGATGATGAGTCGGGGATGGGGCTTCTGGTTGATGTCCTCGATGTCAAACACGCCGGCGCCATGATGCGTCAGATGCTGTTCCGGAACTCAACATCAGAAAACTGGTACCCTCGCACGCCGTTTGACCAAAATCTGCGAGTTTATGGCGCTCCACGGAAAGGCAATATCGACTCAGTGCTGCCGCCGCGGCTGAATATCCAGATCATGGAAGGGGAACTGGAAGAAGATGGTGGCCTGATTTACTGCGATGGCAAGTATTACGGCTCTGTTGCCCTTGAGTTGCCACCACTTCACCCTGTCAAATTTAAGCAGTTATTCAACGCGATTAACCGGAAAATCCCGTACCGGATAAAATATGACTTTATGGGCGGGGGCAAAAAAGCACTGTTCTGGCCATCAGTGATCATCTCTTTCCTTCGTTTCATTCCCTCACTCGGTACTATCGCGCGTGATATGGATTATGTCGGGGCCCAGAGCGAAACCGATCCAACGGCTATCATGGCCATCAACTTTGCCACCTGGGGTGACACTAAGGATGAAGCCAAACGCAACCTGGCGGCTTTAACTAAGGCGATTGAAGGCTGGGGTGTATCAGGTGTGTCCAAGACGTATGGTAATCCAGGTAGCGCACTGATTGCATCCGTTCCGGGGCTGACGACGGCCACACCTGGCTCATTGCATTATCCGCCGTTGAGTGAAGGCTTGCGGATGTTACCTTTTGAACGTCCGGCCAGCCCCTGGCATGGTAAAGGCAATATCAACTTCATCACGCTCGATGGCAAGCTGTTCCCTTATCAAATCGCCAGTCCCCTGCAGGAGAAATTTACCGATGTCATCACCGGTGTTCCTGGTTCCGGTAAAAGCGTGCTGGCCAACCGTCTTAACCTGAGCGCGATTTTCCGGGCAGATAAAAAATTGCCTTATCTGACCATCATTGATAAGGGATACAGTGCGAAAGGTATTGCCGACCTGATTTGGGCTGAATTGCCGGCGGATCTACGACACCTGGTTGCCAGTATCACCCTGAACAATGACGAATCGCACTGTATTAACATCTGCGATACGCAGTTAGGTTCAAGGTATCTGACGCAGTTTGAGGAAGTATTCTTAAAGCAGATGCTTAACGCATTCTGTATTGATCCGGCAATTGGCCAGCCGCCAGATGCAATGAGCGTTGGCCAAATCGTCAGTAAAGTTGTATCAAGAGTATACAAAGCAAAAGCTCATTCTGACGCAAATAAGTTTAAGTTTAACGATCCGGTTGTTAATGAAGCTCTGAAAGTATCTGGTCTGGATACAGAGCTCGGTGAAGACTGGTTTGAAAAAGCTACATGGTGGGAAGTCGTTGATAAGCTGTTTGCCAAAAAATATTTCCATGCAGCGACGGTTGCCCAGCGTTATGCTGTGCCGACCATTTACGATTTCATTAGCGAGCTACAAGAAGAAGGTTTTAGTAAGCAATATGCGGATGTAAAAGTCAATGGAAGTGAGCCTGTAGTAAACTTTGTTGCACGTTGTTTCCAGGCTGCCGCTGCTGACTATGCCATTTTCTCTGGGATCACGGTTTATGATTTCAGCCCAGAGACTCGTATTGCGATCCTGGATATGCAAAACGTGCTCGGTGACAGAACGACACCTGCAGGCAAGCTCAAATCCGGCATTATGTATCTCTTTGCGCGCCAGATGGCAGTGCGTAACTACTATCTGCCTCAGTCAGCAGAAACCTTCATTCCTGCTTTACCGGAGCAGTACAGGGCATATCACCAGGCGCGCATCAGGGAGCTTTCAGAAGAGGTTAAACATACCTTTTATGATGAGTGTCATAACTTTGCCGGCATCGACTTTATTCAAAATGCGCTGAATACCGCTGACCTTGAAGATCGTAAATTCAACGTCCGTACTGCGTTCTCGTCTCAGTATCTGAGCCATATGCCTTCGAGCGTGCTTAAAACCATGAACAGCCTGTTTATGATGCGCCTGACGGAAGGGGATGAAGAGTATCTGAAGCAATTAGAGATAAACATCCCGGCCGATATCCTGCGTCGTTTCAGACAGCTTCCGCAAGGGGTTTATCCGGACGGAAGTGGTACTGCATTTCTCGGTATTTTTAAAACGAAACGTGGTCTGATTTGCCATATTCTGAAAAACACATTAGGTCCAAAACTGCTTTGGGCACTGAACTCATCTGCAAAAGATAGGGCGCTCAGGGATGTGCTTTATGAAGAGCTGGGAACGAAACAAGCAAGGGAAGTATTAGCAAATAGATTCCCTATGGGAAGTGCATCAAGTATCATAGATGAAATGGTGGTCAATCAGGGTGGTGAGCGTGATTCAGAAGAAGAATCACAAACTATGGCGATGAAACTCGCTAAAGAAATCATTTCTGATGTGAGAAGGGGATTCAGATGATAAAAATCGGAAACGCAAAACGGTCAGTGATGGCCGTTTCAATTCTGGCCTTCAGCGTACAGTCAGCATTTGCCTATACGGTCAACGTTAACAGCAGCATTCCCATCTCAACGCAGGTTATGCCGGCGTTGAGCACAGCTAATGGCCTGTTAGGTAACATCCAGGCCACGCTGATTAACATTGGTACGGCAATCAGCCAGCAGGGCGATCGCCAGGCAGCATTAATGCAGCAGGTGGCTGAAACTAACCGACAGTTCGAAGTCGAGCAAAAACGTAATGACCGGCTGCTGCAGGCACAGGATAAGTACCGTGTTCCGGATGATATTTGTGCGCAGTCTATTGGCGGTGGTGCCGCGGGGGTATCCTCTGCGGCCGCTGGCGGTCAGCGAACGCTGGGAAGCGCCAGTTCTGCGAAAGATGTAAAGGCCATTTTTGAAGTGCCGGCACGCGCAACCGACGTGGACGCTTCTTCAACGGCCGAAGTTCACAGCCAGTATTGCGACAGTTCGGATTATGCTGCATTTGGCGGGACTTCATTCTGCCCAAGTGTATCTGACATGCCGCGGGCAGATACGTCGCTGAGCTCGTTGCTTTATGGCGCCGGCAAAGAAGGCAAGGCACCTGATCTGACGTTTACAGATGAGCAGACAGATGCGGCGCTGCGTTATATGAAAAATACCGCGTTGCGCAGTGCTGGTCGTCAGCTGAGTCGTGGGGAAGTTAAAGGCGCCAGCGGGCGAATTTACCTGGGCATGATTCAGCAATACCAGGCGCTCACCGACGCGGCCGCACAACCTCAGATGGAAATGATCGCCAACTCCAAACCGAACCCGGCCACTGATGCCGCGCTTGCAGATGCACGCAAAGTGCCGGAAGTCGAATCCTATTTCCAGGCGACGGCCAGTAACAGGGCGAAACAGCTTAACCGTATGTCTGCCAGAGAGTTTGAGGAATTCGAAGTAGGTCGCCGTTACAGCAACCCTGCTTACCAGGCGACGTTGACCAACAAGAACACCGAAGATTTGATGCGTGAGCAAATCAATATCGCCAATCTGAACAACTGGTTAGTGCTGAAAACCAAACAGCAGCTGGAGAAACAAAATGTGCTGCTTGGCCAGATCCTGGCGAACGACGCATATCAAACATACAAACCGATGCTGGCAGCACAGCTGGAGAGTGTGAACGCGGGAGTATCCAGAAAATGACCGACGAAAATAAAACAGGGGATAAAGACACAGCCAAATCAGGGAAATTAAAAAAAGGCCTTGATGTTGTAACAGGCGTCAATGACCTCCCGGAAGGGAAGGCTAAACGAACGATATATTATATTACAGGCATCAGCGATATATATTTTATTATCGCGTCAGTAAAGCAAACATTCAGCCTGCTCTTTCAGCGGGCTTCATTCGTTAAGAAGCAAATAAAAAACCTTGATGGCCCACCTGTTGATTCTGATGCAAATCAGCCGTTCGCCGAAGTTATGAAACGGAGCAATAGACCTATTTCAGAATTGTTGGATAAGGCCAGTTTATACAAGAAATACTGGCTTTGTTGTTTTTTTGCATTAGTCCTCATTCTGCTTTTTTTAACGTCTGGTTATGCCAGATTGCTTCTAAATGGCTCACCGAACATGAGCTTGTTAAGAGCAACTCTCACCTGTGGCGTCCTGTTTGCTGCGGGGATCTTTGCTTTCATTAAGGCTCTCACATGTGAGTTTATGGGGTGGCAGTTACGAAACCAGGCTCACTCTGATGCAGAGCAAGGTACGTTACGTTATTTCCTTAATGATGGGGGAGTGCGTAATACATTTAATTTTTCGCAGGCTGGTCAAGAGCGGGGGCCACATGAGTAAATTAAAAAGGTTGCTTCTATCTCTTTTCGTTGTGGCGTCGCCTTCATATTCAGCGGATTTGGGGATTGATGGCATAACTGAAGCGGCTAAACGTTCAGGTGACCTATCGCGTCAAATGTTACATACCGTATTTGGTGAGGTAGTTAATAATCCGTTTAGCCCTTCCGGCGATGGCTTGCTTAATAACGTTTTCTTCACTGTCAACGAAGTTATAGCGATTCTTGCCCTCGTCTATATGGGGATAATCAGCATTAAGAAACTTCACCAGGCAGGTCAGTTGGGAAGTTTTATTGAGGGTGATGGCAACAACGCATTCAAAATTGTTAAAACGACTTTTGGGTGGTTGTTGCTTGTACCTACCGTTGTCGGTTGGTCTGTGGCACAGCTGCTTTTTCTATGGTGCGGTTCAATCATTGGCGTAGGATCTGCCAATGTTATTGCAGACAAAACTGCTTCGGAATTAGCGAGTGGTAAAGCTGTCTATATAGCCCCTGTTATGCCAGAAATGGCGTCTGTTGCAAAAGGGATGTTTGAAACAAACCTTTGTACTTTGGGTGTAAATCAGGGGATTGCTCAAATGGAGGCTTCTGGCCAACATTATGAGAATAACGCCAGAATGCAATACCAAACAGGTGATAGCACATATTCGATATCTGTAAACAACGGCTCAGCTGTATGTGGGACCGTTTCGCTGCCACAACGTCCAGCAGGATGGACTTCTATCTTCGCTAGCGGTTATGCGGATTCCGTCTACAGCGTTCAGCAACAAGCAACGGACACGTTGTGGGGAAAAATGAAGACTGCTGCAGAACAGTTTAATGCAGCATATATGGCAAAAATGCGTTCCGGGGACGGTGAGCTGCCAGATGTTGAAAGCGCGATCCAGACTGCTGCGCGTGATTATCAGCTTCAGGTTCAACATGCTGCTAATTCAGCAGCCGGTGACGACGAAATTGTTCAAAAAATGGAGTCGGATATCAAAGAGAAAGGGTGGCTATATCTTGGTGTGTACTATCACACATTAGCTACTGCGAATACCGAGATGAAAGATGTTGCTAACCTGAAGCCGGTAGTTTCAGGAATGAGTAACGATGGCGATATCGGCTCTATCGATTACTTTAAAGGCTTGTTCCAGGCTTACCATTCTCAGCTGAAAAATAGTAATTATACGCCGCCTCTTGGCACCGAATCTAACGCACTTGCAAGGAACATTGATCAAAAAAGCCTTGAAAATGCCGCCACAACTGGAGACGGAACGTCCCTTATTACAAAAATTTTCGACTTCAACGTTACAAACTGGCTTGCAACGAGTAACTACGGCACTGGTGATGGTTACAGTGACGTGACCAACCCTTTACTCAAAATGAAAGCTATCGGCGATTACACGTTAGGTGTAGCTGAGGTTGGACTCGCCAGTTGGACCGCTA
Source organism: Klebsiella quasivariicola (assembly GCF_002269255.1). Taxonomy (NCBI): domain Bacteria; kingdom Pseudomonadati; phylum Pseudomonadota; class Gammaproteobacteria; order Enterobacterales; family Enterobacteriaceae; genus Klebsiella; species Klebsiella quasivariicola. The sequence continues at coordinate 65,850 of NZ_CP022826.1, forward strand.
TCAATGTTGCAGTGAAGGTTTCAGAAGGGAAGAGTCTACCCGGTTTTGCTGCGGGAATGATGAACAAACTTACAGGGATTCGAGATGCTATTGCTGGCGTATTAGAATCGGTTTCGTTCTTGGTTTACCCGCTGTTTTATAGCCTCTTTGGTATCGGTCTTGCGCTATCTATCTGGCTGCCGTTTATACCGATGATTTATTGGTTTGTAGCTATGGCAGATTGGCTGGTTACGCTTATGACAGGTGTATTGGCGTCTTCCCTGTGGGCAGCTACCCATATCAACATTGGCCAGAGTAATGATGAGCGGAGTACATATGGTTATGTGTTCCTTATCGATGTAATGATTCGGCCGATGCTCATGGTAATGGGGTTTATTTTTGCTTCACTGGCCATCGTAGCTTTGGGAACGGCGTTAAACATGATGTTTAAATTCGCTATGGAACAGGTCCAGTCTGACTCTTTCACTGGCCTGCTGTCATCGATCGGATTTTTGATGTTATATGCAAGGCTTTGCACAGGTATGGTGGCTCGCGTATTTGCACTTCCTGCGAGGATGCCGAACTATGTTATAAACTGGATTGGACAGAAGATGAACGATTCAGTGTTGGGTGATATGCAGAACCATGTTCATGACATCTTTGCTGCGTTCGGTCGTGGAGCCAAAAATATGAACCGTAACAACCCTAAGCAATTTAATCCTGACGCAGGTGTAGATAAGAGCAAGGACGGCATCAAAGGAGCTTAAATATGAATGCGTTATCAAACACTGACTTTAAGAAAATTAGTAACAATGCGCGTCCTAAAAGGCTTGGATACTACGCATCATGGCTCTGGATGATGTTTGTATTCCTCTTTCTGTTCGTTAGCGCTTTCGTGTTTCTGAGCGGCTTATACTGGACGATTAGAGACGGTTCAATTCAGGAGCACTGGTTTAGTACAGTCGGTATCTTTGTGATCGATTCAGTGCTGATCTGGATGTTGAAAAAGGACTTCAGGAGCCGCAAGCTCTACCAGGTAACTGCTTCAATGAAAAACTCTGGTTTCTTTGAACCTCATAAGGACTGCGAGCACTATGACTTGGCCCGGAGGACTTACATAGGCTTTGACTTCAGTACTGGAATCATAGGAGTAGCATCCCTGTATGCCACATCCAGTATTAAACGTGAGCGGCTATTTTTTGAAGCCGAAACAGTCGAGTCATGGGAGTCAGTCGGCAGGGAGTTAATCATAAACCTGCGAAATACGGGGCTTACGACGATAACGATCACAGCTCCAAATATCAATAAAGCGTACAGGGATATGGAAATCATCTGCAGAACGCATAAAAATAGGGATGAAAACTATCAGCATCTGAAGAGTAAACTGACAGACGCTGGATGGTTCATAAACAGCAATTATTGAGTTTAACCCGCCGAATATGGCGGGTTTTTTGTGTATACTCAGGTGGTTATAGTCGTTTGTAGTCGGAGGGCTTGTGAGCAGAGTAGTTGAGCGGCAGGTGCATAAGAGTAACCTGGATAAGCAGAAGGATTACAGGAATCGCATCAGAGATACTCATGACCAGCTAAATCTTTATCTGCCCAAAGATGCAAAAAGAATGTTGATAGAGATCACAAAAGTAAAAAAGCTCACTCAGGCGGAGGTTATTGAATTTCTTGTGAAAAGTTATTACGACGGCTTAAAATTTGACGATTCTGAAGAGTGAGGTTACTCTGTAACTGCGGGATCGCAGGTATTGCCCCGCTTAGAAACGCATGATATGTTAAGCGGCGTTTACATAACCTTACGGGGTTATTACAGAATTTAGCACGGGAAGAGCGGCCCGGAGATGTACCGCTTAGGAGTGGCAGGAGCCACAAAAAGTAAAACCCCCTGATCCTATCTCAGAACTTTGGCCGGCTCAGAATAGAATCAGGGGGTACAAACTGCCCACTGGCAGAAAGGATTATAGCAAATGCGTACCCTATTGCAATACAGCCCGGCCAATATGTGCAGGGGCTG